>VGRQ01000066.1 GCA_016875315.1 Deltaproteobacteria bacterium
GCCCTGCCCGCCGCGCGTGCCCCCCGTCTCCGGTGGCCATGACCGCCTGGTAGACTCGCGCCCGTGGACCCCCTCGCCACCGTGGCATCGTCGGCCGCCGACCTCGCGCGGCGGGTGGCAGCCGGGGCGGCGCCGAGCGACTGGACGCCCGCCGAGGCCGTGCTTGCCATGATGATCCTGGTCTACGGCGATCCCTCGCGCCTCGGCGGCACGAAGGTGGACGCCGCAGGCGCGCGCCGCCAGCACCCAGCCGTCGTTGCGGCGGCTCGCGCCACCGGGCGCACGGACGGTGCGGTGGTCTACAAGGTGATGAACCTCCGCTCGATCCAGACGGACGGGAGCCGGGGATTTGCGCACGGTGCTGCCGTTGATCGCTGGGTAGTGAGCGCCTTCGGCTCCGATCTGGACGGCTTGCTCACGGCCGCAGTCCTCGTCGCGCGCGCCGTGCCGGGCGCCGCCGATGTCATCCGGGGCCTCGACAGCCCGCCGGCCCTTGCTTCGCTTACCGGCGACCACCTCCACTGGGTCGTCGATCCCTCTGCCACTGAGCGTGACGCCGTTGTCACCGCGCGCCGAGGGCAAGGCATGTTCCGGGCCCGGGTGATGGCCAACTACCTTCACTCCTGCGCGTTCTGCGGCCTCCGCTCCCGTCTCCCCGCGCAGAACTCCTACCTGCTCGTCGCGAGCCACATCCTGCCGTGGGCCGAGGCAACGTCGCACGACCGGCTCGACCCGACCAACGGCCTCGCCCTGTGCGCGATCCACGACCGCGCGTTCGAGTGGGGGTTCCTCAGCCTCGACGAGGATCTCCGCGTCGTTGTGTCGGCCGGGGCCCGCGAGCACTACGAGCCCGAGGAGCGCGTGCGCGCCGAAATCGTCGATCTCGGGGGGCGCGCCATCGTGACGACGTCGAAGCACTTCGCCAGGCCGGGCGGGCGGTACCTGGAGCACCACCGCCAGAACATCTTCGACCGTCGCTTTCGAGCAGCGTACCGGGTCTAGGAACAGCGGCCCTCCCCCGGTGAGACCACCGCCGTCGCCACTCCGCGCGGCTCGCCGCAGGCGAGCACGCTACGCTTGCGTCGGCCGAACGCCGGCATGGACCTCCCGGGCGGCGGATCGCCTGGCGCTCAGGGGCTCCCGCGTTGCCGCGCAGGGGCGGGCGTGGCCGCCCTACGCGAGGATCATCCTCGTGTACGCGCCCACGAAGAAGGTGAGGATGATCACGCCGATGTACGTGTGCGCAGTGTTGAGGTAGCGGAAGCGCATGTCGGCGTCGCCGAAGTCCCAGCCGGTGTTGAAACTGCCGAGCGACTGCAGCGAGATGTAGAACACCCCCGGCCAGGGGATGTCGCGGAGCGGCATGTTCTCGCCGTCGTACGACATCACCGTGTCGGGACAGAATCGCTTGTAGATGACGGTGAAGAAGATGCACACCACCAGCGCGGTGACGCCGAGGTTGCCGAGGCGGACGCCCCAGCCGAAGGCAAGCTCGAAGAGCAAGTAACGGACTGGCCAGGCGAGGTAGCCCATCAGCGTGCCGCTCGCGACGACGGCCCCCGTCTCGTGGTGCTTGATCCACCAGTAGGCCCAGTCCTCGTCGGTGGTCATCGCGCGGTCGCCGAAGGACTGTTTCAGCGACACGAACTCGTCGATGGCGCGGTCGTAGCAGGCGGCGCGGAAGTCGGCGTCGGTCAGCTCGCGGCCGATGGCCTGCCGCCGGTAGCGCACGTCGTCGGCCACCGGCATCGCGGTGAGCGCGCAGCGCTCGTACCAGAGCCGGTGCGCGCCGCTGTCCTCGTCGACCACCTGCGAACGATCCACCTGGAAGGTGCCGATCTCGGCTCCGTAAAATGACAGCGTTGCGTCCTTCTCGAAGCGCGCGTCGGTGAGCGTCACGCGGCCGGGCACGTTGGCGTCGTCGAGAAGCAGGCTGCGATGGAAAGTTGCCTCGTTGAGCGCCAGCTCCTGCGCGTAGATGGTGGAGAAGTCAGCCATCGAGTGCCAGTGGGTGCGCTCGAAGTGTGTCTCCCCGCCGAACTGGGTGTTGTAGAACTCGGCCACGGTGTTGCCGCCGGGCTTGCCGAAGCTCACCCGCTCGAAGATCACGAAGCCGACGAAAACCGAGTTGGCGAAGCTGATGTTGCCGTCGATCCGGGCGATGAGGTCGTCGACGTGCTCCACGCCGTAGGCGGTGCGACGGGCGAGGGGCTCTTCCGCGTCCTCGTCGCCCTGGTAGTCACGGTAGAGCGCCAGGAGCGGCGAGGGATCGCCGAGGTAGCGAGCGCGCGTCACGTCGTCGAGCGAGAAGCGCACCTTGCCGTTCACCCGCGCGTCGACGAAGGACGCGTCGCCGAGCAACTCGGCGCCGATGAAGTCCATGCCACCGAGGTCGACGTCCTTCATCGTGAGGGTGCCACGCACCACGCTCCGGCTCATGTTGAGCCGCTCGCGCGCCCTGGTCCACGAGAAGCTCACCGCCTCGTCGAAGCTCGCGTTCTCGAAGGTGACGCGGCCGAGAAACTCGCAGGCGTCGAAGTGTACCGGCGCCTCGAAGCGGGCGGAGTCGAAGTACACGTCGTGCCCGGCAGAAAGCTCGGCGAAGGTGGTTTCCTCGCGGAACCGCGCGTTGCCGAAGTAGGCGAGGCGCTCGATGCGGGCGCGCTTGAAGTTCGCGCCCTCGCCAAACACCGAGAAGCGCCAGTCGGCCGGGGCGGAGAGCCGAGCGCCGCGGAAGTCGGCGCCACCCTCGAACACCGTGAGCGGGAAGGCCGCCTTGCGCCCGGTGATGGCAACGTCCTGGAAGTTCGCCGCCCCGAGGAAAACCGTCTCGCGGGTGGTCACGTTGGCGAAGCGGCTCCCGGGGAAGGCGATCGACTTGTTCACCTCGCCCGACCAGGTCTTGCCCACGCGGAAATCGCCGAGCACGAAGCCCTTCACCACCAGCGTGTTCACGTCCTTGTTGGGGATGGTGACGTTCCCCAGCACGCAGCGCTCGAAGTCGAGTCGCTCGGGGATCTCTTCGCTCGGCACCTCGGTGAGGTCGAGGTTCTCGATGTAGCAGTACTTGAGCTTCGCCTTCTCGTCGCCGGCGTTGAAGGCGCGCGACCGCGCCAGCGCCTCGGGCCCGGTGACGACGTCGAGCATCCGCGGTTCACCCTTGCTGGTGACGTAGATGACAGCGTCTTTCCCGGCTTTTGCGTCGGCGACCAGTGACTTCACCCGGTCCACCACCGCCGCGAAGAGCGCGTCGCGATCGGGGTGGATGCTGGCGATGCGCAGGGCGAGGGCGGTGTGGAGCGGGTCTTTCTCGGCGTAGGCCCGGTACTGCGCCGCCGCGCCGTCGAAGTCGCCGAGCAGCTCCAGGACGCGCGCCTCGCGCAACTCCTTGGCCTTGCCGAAGTAGTAGGCCAGCTCCTCGCGCTCGATCGACTTCGCGAACAAGGCACGAGCAAGCTCGGCGTTGCCCGCGGCAAGATGGTGCCGCGCCGCCCGTACCAGGGCGCGCGGGTCTTCGATGCCCTCGGCCTGCTCGGCCGACTCGATGGTAACGGCGCGGTGGGCCGACGACACGGCCGGCGCCGACGAGGCCGGGGCCTCGGCGCGGGCGCGGAAGACACCCGCCACGCTCACGACGAGGAACACCGCGAGCAAGAACCTTGCGTACAGGCGCATCGACTACTTCGGCAAGACGACCGGGTTGCGTGCCACCACCCAGGCCTGGTCGCCCGAGAACTCCACCGAGGTGCCGGTCTTGGCCGCCCACCACATCACGTTCTCCGCGCCCTTGCCCGAGCACTCGCTCGTCGAGACGGTGCCGTCGCTGTTGCCGTCGGTGCACTCGGGCGTGTCGCCCAGCGGGTCGTGGCCGGCGCCCGACTTCTCGGTGGGGTGGAACAGGCCCATGAAGTGACCGCCCTCGTGCGCCATGATCAGCGCCACCTCGTCGGGGTTGCTCGCCGCGTTGGCCACGTTGATCACCACCCCCGACTTGGAGGTGCCGCCCACCGTCGCCACTCCCGGGGGCCCGCCCGACAGGCCGAGCACGCTCGCGCCGTCGCCGAGGTCGATGTCTTGCACCATGAAGAACGTGAGGTGGACGCCGTCGCCTGCCTCGCGAAGCAGGTTGCCGAACTCCTCGTCACCGTCGACGACCGTGTACTTGTCGACGTCGCCCCCGAAGTCCTCGTAGCTCACCTCGCCGAGCTCGATCCCGAGGTCCGACCACAGGTCGCCGAGGCCGGCGACGATCGCCTTCATCGTGTCGTCGCTCTCGGCGGCGGCGCCGGTCATGCCGGCCACGATGCCATCGACGCCCACGAAGACCACGTTCACGTCGACGGTGTTGCTCCCGGAGACGTCGCCAATCCGGTTGACGACAGAGCAGCTCACCGTGGCGGGCAGGTTCGACACCGCCATCAACAGCCGCATCGTGTAGTCGCCCTCCTCCACCGCGAGGTCGGGCGAGACCGACAGGAGCACGGGGAGCATGTCGTCGAGGGTGCCCACCCGCATCGCGGTGCCGTACGGGTCTTCCCAGTTGTAGATCTCGCTACCGCCGGGACTGGTGATCTTCGCGGCGGTGGCGAGGTTGTCGCCGTAGCCGTAGGGGCCGCAGAACACCTCCGTGCTCACCACGCCATCGGGCGTGGTCCAGGGGATGTCGACCTCGCCGCCGGTGTCGGTGGTGAAGCTGCCGAGGTCTTCCACCGACACGTTGTCGGCGCCCTTGGCCTCGTCTTCCGGGCACGCGGTGAGGAGGCCGAGGCCGAAGGAGGCGAGCGCGAAGCTCGTGGCCAGGTGGGTGCTGTTCATGGGTGGCTCCTACCGGCCGAGGGCGTGGTTGATGGCCTCGCGCACCGAGGCGTTGTCTTCCTTGCCGAGGCGCGATTCCAGCGTGCTCGTGCCGGCGCCGCCGACGAGGCCGAGGGCCTTGGCCGCGTAGGTGCGCACCTGCGTGTCGCTCGATTCCAGCGCCACGGCGAGGTCGGCCACCGCCTCGCCCTTGTAGGCGTTGGCGAGACCGATACACGCCTTGCGACGAAGGAGCGACTCGGTGCCCGCGTCTCGCACCAGCGACGAGAGGTAGCTCCGCGCCTCGTTGCCGGGGAAGTAGCCGAGCGCCACCAGCGCGTTCCCCCGCTGGGTGGAGCTCATGCCCGCGTCCCGGGCCACGGCGAGCAACTCGTCGGAAGCGCCGTTGCCGAGCGCGGCCCAGTCGGCGGCGGTGGGGGCGTACTCGACGCCGCTGAGCAGGTCGATCACCCGGGATCGAAGCGCTTCGTCCGCGTGGGCGACCGAGAGCGTCGCCGCGATGAGGAGAGACAGGGTCATGCCGGGCCTCGGGATGCCGTCGCCGAATAGCCCGACGATGGCCGGGGTCGCTAGTCCGTCACCCGGTTTGGCGTGAACACCACGTCGACGGTGAGCGTGTCGGGCGTGCCGTCGGTCCACACCTCGAAGCTCGTCTCCACCTCTTCCCCGGCGTTTCCCGGGGGATAGCCGCAGATGCCCACGGTGAGGACGTAGGTCGACCCGGGCTTGACCTCCGACATCTCGACCGGGAAGTCCTGCGTGGTGAAGCCCGCGATGCAGAACACCTCGGTGTCGTACTCGGGCATGGTGAGCACGGCGCTCGTCTCGCCCACGTTGGCGAGAGACACCCCGCCGGTGGCGTAGCCCTCGTCGGGCATCTCGGCGACGAAGTCGACGGTGCCGAGGTCGAGGGGCGAGGGGCTGATTTCGAAGAGAAGCTCGGAATCGCCGCAGGCGAGCAGGCTGAGGATCATCGCGGCGAGATCTTACTCCGCGAACTTCCAGAGCTGGACGTCTTCCGCGAGCACCAGCCCCACGTCGCGGGCCCAGTACTGCACGTCGGTCGTGCCATCGTCGCGGCGGAGGCCGATCTCCAGCGTGGGCCAGCTTCCCGCGGGCACCCAGGTGTCGGCCTCGCGCAGCACCTCGAACTGGATCGACACCGAGCGGATCTCGTCGGCGCCGGCATCGTCGACCCGCCGCGACGTCCACTCGGCGGTCCAGGCCTCGCCCACCGCGAGGCGCCGCGGCATCACCAGTGCAGGCGGGTCGTAGGTGGTCCGCGCCACGGTGTCCCCGTCGTCTTCATGTCGCGACACGAGCCAGGCACCGTCGTCGTCGCAGGTGTAGGTGTCCACCCAGTAGTTGCCGGTGACGCTGACCTCGTCGCCCTCGATGGCGGTGATCTCGAGGATCTCCTGCTCGTTCACCGAGAACCGCTCGTAGGCCCAGCCCCGGCCCACGCCGTCGAGGCCCGACCACGTGGGACAGAGGCCGTCGTCGGGGTCGTCGACGAGCCGGCACGCAAGGAAAAACAGGGTCACGCCCCCCGCATCGACCGCCACGCCCCCTCGCTTGAGGCCCGGTACACCACCTCGCTGCGCCGGCGCAGCACGTCTTCCCAGGTGGCGCGGCGCTCCTCGGCACGAATGCGCCACGACTCCACGAGCAGGCGCCGCTCGAGCACGGCAGCGTCGGGACAGGCGGGCAGGTCGAGCTTGCAGGAGAACCCCCAGCCCTCGCCCAGCCGGTAGGCCCTCGCCACGTAGACCCCCGGGGGACCGCCTGCGGGCGTCTGCTGTCGCGACAGGGGCAACAGGGGCACGCCGTCGCGGTAGAGGCAGGGCGGCGCGCGGTCGACGCAGCGCATCGCGTGGGTGAGCGCGCGGTCGCGCTCGTCCTCGAACCAGGCATCCACGGCGCGACGCTCGCCGATGGTCGTCATCCAGGCCAGGGCGGCGAGGGCGCCGGTCGGGGGACGATCGTAGGGATTGCCGGTGATTCGCTCCACGAGCACGCGCGCGTCGGCCACCTCGTCTTCCACCACGTCGGCCAGCACGCTGTCGGGCAGGGGCACCCGCGCGTCGTGAAGGCGTCGCTTGTCGTGGCGCCGCTCCCCGGCGAGGCCGGCCGCCCGCGCCAGCGGCTCGAGCGCCGCGAAGGGGCCAGCACCCGCGAGCCAAGCGAGGTAGGCCTCGTGAAACGCCTGCTCGGCGGCGTGTAGTTGCGCCGGCGAGAGCGTGCCGCCCCCGAAGCGGGCGTAGTTCTCGGCCGAGCCTGCCTCGAACAGCGCCTCGTCTTGCGACGACGGGTCGCCGGGGTTGAGCAGCACCGGCTCGATGTCGCGCTCGCGATTCAAGGGGCGTAGCGCCGCGCCGCCGCGAGGTGCTGGTCGCGCACCCAGTCGGCGAGGCTCGCCGGGGTCTCCACCACCACCGCCGCCCCGAAACCGAGGAGCCACTCCCGTAGTTCTGGCGCCACCGCCACTCGGAGCCGGAGTCGCACGCCGCCGTCTTCCAGGGGCTCCACGCGGGCGCTGGGGTGCCAGCTCCGCTCGCGGATGAGCGGGGCCGCCTCGGCAGAGAAACGGGCCACCACGTCGTCGACCGGGCCGCCGGTAATGCCGAAGGCGTCGGCGATGTAGGCGCGCGGGCTCCAGTCGGCGGGGTACTCGAAGCGCTCCCGGCGCAGGCGGGAGAAGCGGACGAAGCGCTCCACCGCGAAACTCTTGATCTTGTCCTCCGCCACGTCGCGCGCGAAGACGTAGAGGCCCTGCCGGTAGGTGGCGAGGGTGTAGGGCTCGAGCCGGTAGAGCTTCGGCAGGCCCCGGAGCGCGCGGTACTCCGCGTCGGCGGGGTTGGAGTAGAGCAAGGCCGACACCACCTCGTCGAGCAGCTCGCCGTCCCGCGCGTAGTCCTTGCGGTGCTCGGGGACGGCCATGAACTTGCGGTCGAGGTTCTCCCCGGCGTCGGACGGGAAGCGGCCGATGGCGGGGGCGAGTCGCTCGATGGCGTCGTCCATGTCGGCGGCGAAGGTCGTGCCGTCGAGAAACGTGAACAGGCTCCGGCCGAAGTGCAGGGAGAGGGCCTCGGCCAGCGTGAGCTGCACGCCGGTGCGGGCGTAGGCGCGGTCGATGCTCACCACCCGCTCGTCGCGGTGGCCCTCCTCGGCCACCGGGATGCCCATGTCGGCGATGTCGGCGAGGTACCGTCGCAAGGTGCGCGCGTCGAGTTCGAAGCGATTCATCAGCTCGTGGGCGCCGATCCCGCCGCGACGCTGCAGGAGCTGGACCAGCCGGACCAGCGCCTGCGCCTTGCTGAGCTCCCGGTCTTCCATGGCGAGGGGCGGTATCACCTTTTTTCGCCACCGACCATTTTTTGGTCGGCAGGGGCGTGAGACTGTCCTCGCCGGGGTTGACCCGGAACGGATGTCCAGGTACACTGGACGTACGTTCAGATAGCTGAGCTGCCGAACAGGACCTCAAACCCAAGGAGATGCAGATGCTGACGCTCTTCGACGCCGACCTGGTGGGATGGATGGGAACGATGGCCGTGGCCCTCGCGCTGGTGGGCGGTGCCGCCCTCGCGCTCTGGTCGCTGCCCTGGACCGACGCCGAGCTCGACGCGCTCGACCGCGACGCCCGGCAGGTGGCTCGCAAGTGGAACACGATCCTCCGCCCGGGCGAACCCGCGCGCCGCGCCAACATCGCCGGCCCGGCGCGGGCCCGGGTGCAGCCGTCCCCGAGTTAGCCGCGGGCCTCGCGCTGGAGCCTCGCATGTCCCGCTACAACCCCGCCGAGATCGAGCCCCGCTGGCAAGCGTGGTGGGCGGAGAACGACACCTACCGCACCGACGAAGACCCGGCGAAGCCCAAGTTCTACGGCCTGGTGATGTTCCCCTACCCGAGCGGCGCGGGCCTCCACGTGGGCCACCCCGAGAGCTACACCGCCGTCGACGCGGTGGTTCGCTACAAGCGCGCCAACGGGTTCCGGGTGCTGCACCCCATGGGCTGGGACGCCTTCGGCCTGCCCGCCGAGCGCTCGGCGGTGCGGGAGGGCATCCACCCCGCGATCATCACCCGTCGCAACACCGACAACTTCCGGCAGCAGCTCCAGCGGCTGGGCTTCTCCTACGACTGGCACCGCGAGGTCAACACCTCGTCGCCTGACTACTACCGGCACACCCAGGCCATCTTCCTGGAGCTCTACAAGCGAGGCCTGGCCTACCTCGCCGAGGTGCCGGTGAACTGGTGCCCGGCGCAGGGCACGGTGCTCGCCAACGAGGAGGTGGCCGACGGCAAGTACGTGGAGACGGGCGACCCCGTGGAGCGACGGATGATGAAGCAGTGGATGCTCCGCATCACCGAGTACGCCGAGCGCCTCCTGGTCGACCTCGACGGCCTCGACTGGCCCGCGGGCATCCTCGAGATGCAGCGCAACTGGATCGGCAAGTCCGAGGGCGCCGAGCTGCGCTTTTCCACCGACGCGGGCGATCTCCTGGTGTTCACCACGCGCCCCGACACGGTGTACGGCGCCACCTTCTGCGTGGTGGCCCCCGAGCACCCGCTGGTGCCCGCGCTGTCGAAGAACCCGGGGGTGGCCGAGTACGTGGCCGCCGCCAAGAATCGATCCGACCGCGACCGCATCAGCGCCGGCGAGAAAGACAAGACCGGCGTCTTCACTGGCAGCTACGCCACCAACCCCGCCACCGGCCAGCCCGTGCCCGTCTGGGTGGCCGACTACGTGCTCATCTCCTACGGCACCGGCGCCATCATGGCCGTCCCCGGTCACGACGAGCGCGATTTTGCCTTCGCGAAGAAGTTCGACCTGCCGATCCTCCGCGTGGTCGAGGGCGGGGAGCTTCCCCTCGCCGGCGACGGCGTGGCGGTCAACTCGGGCATCATCGACGGCCTACCCACCGCCGAGGCCAAGCGGCGGATCACCGTGTACCTCGCGGCCGAGGGCAAGGGCGTGGCGAGGGTCCGCTACAAGCTGCGTGACTGGCTGTTCTCGCGCCAGCGTTACTGGGGCGAGCCCTTCCCCATCCAGCACCTCGACGACGGCACCATCGTCCCCTGCGACGACCTGCCCGTGCTGCTGCCCGAGCTGGAGGACTTCCGCCCCACCGAGACGGGCGAGCCTCCGCTCGGTCGCGCTCGCGACTGGCTTCACACCACCCACCAGGGCCGTCCCGCGCGCCGCGAGCTGAACACCATGCCCCAGTGGGCCGGCTCGTGCTGGTACTGGCTCCGCTACATGGACGCTTCGAATCCTCACGTTCCCTTCTCGCCCGAGAAGGAGCGGCTCTGGGGACCGGTCGATCTCTACGTGGGCGGCGTGGAGCACGCGGTGCTGCACCTACTGTACGCCCGCTTCTGGCACAAGGTGCTCTACGACTGCGGCTGGGTTCACACCAAGGAGCCCTTCCAGAAGCTGTTCAACCAGGGGATGATCCTCGCCTACAGCTACCAGGACGAGCACAAGAAGTACTGGAGCCCGGCCGACGTCGAGGAGCGCGAGGGGCAGTGGGTGGTCAAGGCCACCGGCGCCCTGCTCAACGTGCAGGTCGAGAAGATGTCGAAGTCGAAGTACAACGTCGTCAACCCCAACGACGTGGTCGACCAGTTCGGCGCCGACGCGCTGCGCCTCTACGAGATGTTCATGGGACCGCTCGAGCAGGTGAAGCCCTGGCAGACGAGCGGCGTGCAGGGCATTTACCGCTTCCTCGAGCGCACCTGGCGCCTCTTCGTCGACGACAACGACCAGATCCGCCTCGCGACGTCGGTCGCCCCCGAGGTGAACCGGGCCCTGCACGCGGCCATCAAGGAGGCCACCGAGGGCATCGAGGCCATGCGCTTCAACACCCCCATCGCCAAGATGATGGAGCTGGTCAACAGCGCCCGCGGGGCCCCGCTCACGCGCGACGCCGCAGAACAGTTCTTGTTGATCCTGCATCCCTGGGCCCCGCACCTCGCCGAGGAGCTGTGGCATCGACTCGGCCACGAGGCCAGCATCTACGGCGCCCCGTGGCCCAAGTTCGACCCGGCCGCGCTGGAGGTCGACACCGTCACCATCGCGGTGCAGGTGGGCGGGAAACTCCGCGGCACCTTCGACGCGCCCCGGTCGGCCACCCGCGACGACCTGCTCGCCGCCGCGCGGGCGGTGGAGAACGTGGCCAAGCACGTGGAGGGCAGGGAGATCCTCAAGGAGATCGTTGTCCCCGGGAAGCTCGTGAACATCGTCGTGAAGGGCTGATTACTCGGCGAGCGAGGCGGCCACCTCGGCCCGCCGCGAGGCCGCGTGCTCGAGTAGCTCGGCGATGGCGTCGTCGTAGGCCTCCTCGCCTTCGAGGAAGCTGTAGCCCTCGATCTCGGCGTCGGCGCCGAAGAGGAAGGGGTCGATGGTGTCGGCGACTTCCAGCACGCGCGCCTCGAAGGTGGCCTCGGCGAAGGCGCCGTCGAGCGCGTAGGCGAGGTTGGCCTCGTAGGCCGCGCGGCCCTCGGCGTTGTCGAGCAGCACCCGGATGAGCGGCCAGCTCTCGTCGATGCTGTCGAGCGACACGTCGCCCTCGCCCTTCATCGACTCGGCCAGCGCGAGGTTGTGGTCCCAGGGGATGAAAGCGAGCCGACCGTCGTCAGCGGGGTTGGCGTAGAGGTAGTAGTTGTGGGGCGCCACGCCGTAGCTGTCCCAGTTCTCCATCGCGCTGTTCACCGCGAGCCAGAGCAGGAAGGCGTCCACGTCGATCGCCGCGTCGGGGCTCCCGTCCTCGAGCGCGGCCACCAGCCCCTCCACCTCGGCGAGCCCCGCGTCGTCGCCCTCCTTCAGGTCGAAACTGGCCTCGTCGGCGCACTCCAGCGTGGCGCAGGTGCCGTCGGCCTCGTAGAGATTGCCCGCGTCGTCGCCGTAGACTCGCGACATCATCGGCTTGCCCACCGCTTCCATCATCGTGTACAGACCGACGTAGACAGGACCCTCCCCGGCGTCGAGGTACACGGCGCGGAAGGCGTTTCGCGCCGCAGGCACACCGCGGTCCTCGAGGATCTCGCTGGCCAGCACGTCGCGCAACAGCGTGGCGTCGCCGGAGCCGTTGCCGAGGCTCAGCTCCTCGAAGCCGAAGAAACGCTGGTTGCCGACCTCCGGGTATTCCTCCTCGAACTTGTCGAAGTCGAACCGGAAGGGGAGCTTGCCCACGCCCGCCGACCAGGTCTGCGAGAGCGTGGAGTTGCCCTTGAAGCGCATGCCCACGCCGCACCAGGCCCGCTCGCCGTCCGACACCGTCACCGGCACGTAGGAGGGGTCGCCGGAGGTGAAGTCGGTCTCCACCTCGCCGCTCGGCACGCAGGCCACGACGTTGCCGGGCGCCTGTTCGCAGGTGCCGGTGAAGGCCTCGCCGTCGATGCTGCCCTCGCAGGCGTCGCCGATGTCGGCCCCGTCGCAAGCGACCACCAGCCCCGCCATGTCCTCCTCCCCTGGGGGCTCGCCGCCGCCCGGCGCCCCGGCTCCACCCCCGCCGCTGCCGAACTCGCTGCCGAGCAGCTCGGCAAGCTCGGCGTACATGGCCTCGTAGTCCGACGGGGCCACGGTGATGGTCAGGCTCGACACCACCGATGGGTCGAACACCCCGTCGTAGTCGGCCTCCGCGTCGGCGCCGTGGGTGGCCTCGCTCCAGCCGCCCGTCCACGCCTCGCTGGCCACGCAGCTCGCTACCAGCTCGTCGGCGCTGGCCGCGGGGTTCGTGTTCGCGTCGTCAACTTCGGCGCAGGCGAACAAGAGGAGGACCAAGAGAGCTCCCGGGTGCATCCTAGCGACCCAGGGCCCGCGTTGGGCGGGGGACGCGGCGCTTGTCACCGGTTGTCGCCGTCGCGGAGGCGCCAGGTGGACGGACCGTCGATCGCGCGCACGCGGAGGCGCTCGCCATCGGTGCGAAACTCGATGGTGCCTTGCTGGTCGGTGCGCCAGGTGCGGGGCGCGAAGGCGGCCGTGGCGAGGCTCCTCAAGACCCCGGCGTGCGGGTGACGGTAACGGTTGTCGAAACCCGACGAGATCACCGCGTGCTCTGGGCGCGCGCAGGCGAGGAAGGGCGCGCTGCTCGACGTGTGGCTGCCGTGGTGGCCAACCTTGAGAACGGTCGCCTGCAAACCTGCACAGTTGGCCGCCACGAGGGCCTGCTCCTCGGCCCACTCGGCGTCGCCCGGCAAGAGGAAGGTGTGGGCCCCGAGGCCAAAGCGCAGCACCAGCGAGCGGTCGTTCTCGTCCCGGGCCTCGAAGTCGCGGGGCAGGGGCAGGATCGAGGGGTGTGACGACGTCCACAGCGGGGCGGCCGCGGCGAGTTCGGCAACCAGCCCGCGCGCGACCACCTCCCTGACCTCCAGGGCGTCTAGCACCGGCAGGAGGCCGCCGTAGTGGTCGGGGTGCCCGTGGGACACGAACACGCTGTCGAGACGACGGATGCCCCGGCGGCGAAGGTAGCGCAGCAGGTCTTGCCCCGGCGGCCCGCCATCCACGAGCCAGCGGCGCCCATCGGGCCACTCCACCAGCGCCGCGTCGCCCTGCCCCACCGCGAGGAAGCTCACGACGAGCTCGCGTCGCGACTGCGGCCAGGGGGCGAGGACCGCCAGTGTCAGGCCCAGTGCAAGGATCTCTCGCCGCCACAAGAGGCCCGCGAGGCCGAGCACCGCCGCGCCGGCCACGCCCACCGCCGGGGCCCAGGGCTCGATGTCAACCCCCCGCAGGCCCCAGAGCCCGGCGGTGGCGGCCGCGTCGGCGAGCGCGAGGGCGAGGTCATGCACCGTGCCGGTGGTGACGGCGGCCACCAGCGCCAGCGGCGTGGCGAGCGTGCCGATCCAGGGCACGGCCCACAAGTTGGCCAGGGGCGACGCCGGCGAGAGCGACTGGAAGTGAAGGGCGACCACCGGCAAGGTGCCCGCCGTGGCGCCGAGCGAGGCGGCGAGGCCTTCCAGCGCCCACCGGAGCAAGCGCGGCTGGTCGGGCGGGAGCAGGCGCGAGGCGCGGCCCGACACGAGGATCAT
>VGRQ01000067.1 GCA_016875315.1 Deltaproteobacteria bacterium
GCGAGCGAGCTGCGATCAGCTCGCCGCCACGATGGACGCCGCCGTGCTCGCCCACCTTTCGGCCCTTGTCGGTCACGCGCCGTGGTAGTACCGTAGTCGTGATGCCTTCGACCGCCCATGACCTGCGCCCCGGCGATGTGGTGAGCTTCCACATCGGGCCGACCGTGGTGCGCGCGCGGGTGATCGAGGATCGCGGCCACATCGGCATCGGCGCGCGGCAGATCGTGCGCCTCGAAGCCCTCGACGAAGAGGACTTCGAGCCCGAGCCGCGCCGCTTCGAGATGGCGGCGGCCGAGGTCGAGCTGGAGCAACCGGCAGCGAAGTAGCCGGGCTACAGATCTTCCCAGGGGTCGACAGTACTGGGCTCTGCGGTGCGTGCGCGATTCGCCGGACGGCGTGGTCCCTCGGCGCGAACGGCCTCGATCAGGTGTCGCGTGTACGGCGTGGAGCAGCCGAACGAGAGGCACACGCGGAGCACGGCCTCGTCCGACATCCTGTTGGCCAGCATCGTGGCGACCGCACCTCGGTGCCTCGCCTCCGTTCGCCGTCCCTGCGGAGCCCGTTCCTCCTGGATGTCTTCGAACTCGTCCACATCCTCCCGATAGGAAGATAGTAATTCATCAACCTCGGCATCGTCGATCAACTGCGAACCGTGGTCGAACGAACTCGACGAGCGCCGGCGCTGTGTCGCTGAGGACCGCCGGTCCTCGGGGGCTTTCCGGCCGCCCGGCGAACGTGAGTCAGCGTCGGCCCTGAGAGTCTGTCGATGGGACGGCAGTGTGCCAAGCCCGCCGGGCGCGACGCGCTGTTCGGCGCTACGAGCGTCGCGAAGTAACCTTCCCGTCTGCTTCTTGCTGCAACCACGGGCAAAGCACGCCTTCACGATGGACTGATCGGGAAGCCCGTCGGCCACCATCCTCTCTACGGCCCTGAGATCGTCATCGCGAGTCTTCCTGCGCTCGGCCGGCGCGCCATCGACGGTGATGCCCGCTCCCGCGTGGGGCACGAGGGCTCGGCTGTCGCAGAGCGGCCGCCCGTCCAAGCTGACGCGGCCTTCGGCTACCAGCCGCCGGACGTCGTTGGGGCTCCCGTAGCCCCAGCGCGAGAGCAGGATGACGACGCGGATGTTGTTCATCGCGGCTGGCTACTCCGAAGTCCATGATACTAACACGCCGCCCCAGGGGCTCGCCCGCCTCGGCGCGTACCGGAGTGCCAGGTGCGGACCTGCCGGCGCGAGCTTGGCGACGCTCGGTCGACGGACTACCTGCGCGGGGATGCCTCCCCCGTTCCAGATCCCCTTCGGCCCGGACCTTAGAGTGTTCGTGGACACGAGCGCGCTTATGGAGCCCGGCGCAGACCGGTCGTTCGAAACGCTCGCGCCCGAGCTGAAACGCCACGGGCTGAAGGCGATAGTGCCGCAGCGTGTCATCGATGAGTTGAAGAAGATGACAGGGAGTCGGGGGGCGCTGGCGGCCAAGGGGTTGCGCATCCTCGAGCGGCTCCGTCAAGAAGGCCTCCTCGACATCAAGGGGGAGACCGACGATGGATACGTCGACAACCTCTTTCAAGCCGTCTTTGTCCGTTTTCGGCTGAAATACTCCCTCCTCCTCATCACGCAGGACGGGGCGCTGGCGCAGGATGTCTTGAGTCTTAACGACGCCAATGCGGTTCAGCGAATCCGCGGCATTTTCGCTGCAAGGGTCGCAGGAGGCGGCCTCCAAGGCTGGACCAGTGGCGAGGCGGATCGAGCACGTCCAGTCCGCGCCCCGGGACAAAGCGGCACCGCCCCCGTCCCCGCCGCGATCCCGTCGCACCACCTGGTCACTCAGTCCGCTGCGCTGGAAATCGTGAAGACCGTTCCAGGTCTGGGCGACCAGGTGTCCGACGCTGCCGGGCGGGTGCATCGGCTCGCGAAGCTGCTGGGCACGGGCGGCGAGGGATCAGCGTTCCTCACCGATACCGGCATGGTATGCAAGATTTACCGCGCCGATCGGTTGTTCCGGACTCGGTTGGAGAAGTTGGAGTTGATGGCCCGGAATCCGGTGGGTCACCGCGCCATTTGCTGGCCGACTTCCGTGGTTCGGCGGTCGGAGGGTCGCGTCGGCTACCTCATGTCGGCAGCGCGAGGTCGGGAGCTTCAAAAGTCCGTTTTCGTCAAACCGCTTTTGGTGCAGCACTTTCCGAGCTGGCGCAAGGTCAATCTCGTGCAGTTGGCCATCTCCGTGCTCGAACCGATCGCGCAGCTCAACTCCCGAGGGATCCTCCTCGGGGACATCAATCCCCGGAACATTCTCGTAGCCTCCGATTCTGAAATTTATTTGGTAGATACTGATAGCTATCAGTTCATGGGACACCCTTGCACGGTGGGGATGCCTCCGTTTCTCGCCCCCGACCTCTACGGCAAGCAGCTTGACGCGATGCTGCGCACGCCCGAGCACGAGGCGTTCGCGGTGTCGACGTTGGTGTTCATGCTGATGCTGCCCGGAAAGCCCCCGTACTCGCATCAGGGAGGCGAGGATCCAGCCAAGAACGTGAAGGCTGGAAAATTTCCGTACGCCGTGGGGGACCGGAAGGGGAAGGCTGTCCCAGAAGGCCCTTGGCGCTTCCAGTGGAGCCATCTGCCGCGCTACATGAAGGAGGAACTGGACGGCGTATTCACGGACGGGAAGCCGCTGGGAGCGGCCGCTTGGCTGGACATCCTCGTGCGCTACCGCAACGATCTTGCCCGGGGAAACGTCTCCAACGAGCTCTTTCCCACCGCGTTGAAGGAACTGAACCAAGCCCAGACGTTGAAGGCCGGCGGCAGGTGGGTGCCCTGTACCGCATGCGGCAAGGAATTCGGGTTGTTTGAGCCACACCCACAACCCCTTTGCAACGCCTGCAAGGCGAAGCGCGTAGCGGAAAAGGCCGCCAGGGAACTGGCGGCAGCCCCCCAGCCGGCAAGAGCCCGGTCGGCGCTGCCTTCCGCCCCTACAAGGGCAACGCCTCCCCGAGCCGCAGCACCGCGGGCTGCGCCTCAGCGCCCTGCGCCGCCCCCACCGCCCGCGCCTCCGGCACCGGTCGACCCACTGACGGCGGTGATCAAGTGGATAGCCAGCCTCTTCGGATGACCCTCTCTCCCCCCCTTGGAGCCTTCAATGAATGAACTCGTACTTCGTCGTCAGGAATTGGTGGAGAATCCCACCGCCCGCGTCCCTGTCTGCCTCTGCCTGGACACCAGCGGCTCGATGGCCGGCCCGCCGATCGAGCAGCTCAATCGCGGCCTTCAGGAATTCTACGCCGCGATCAAGGCGGATGACATCGCGAGGTACTCCGCGGAGATCGCCATCGTCACGTTCGGCGGGACCGCCAGTCAGGTCACGGACTTCTGCTCCATCGATCGGCAGGCTGTGCACGGCTTGGCCGCAGACGGCGGGACGCCGATGGGCGAGGCCGTCGACATCGCGCTTCAACTGCTCGAGCAGCGGAAGAAGGAGTACAAGGACGCTGGCGTCGACTACTTCCAGCCGTGGCTCATCCTGATGACGGACGGCCAGCCCACCTCGCCGTGGGAGCCGGTAGCGGATCGGACGGCGAAACTCGCTGACGCCAAGAAGTTGAGCGTGTTCGCAATCGGGGTGGGCGACGGAGCCGACCTCACGGTTCTCGCGAAGTTCTCTCCGCGTCGGTCGCCGGTCCGGCTGGACGGGCTGAAGTTCGGTGCCTTCTTCGAGTGGCTGAGCCGCAGCGTCACCGCGGTCTCGAACAGCACTCCCGGCCAGGAGGTACCCCTGCCGCCCCCTACCGGGTGGACCACGGTATGAGCGCGGCGCGGTGGACGGGGGCCTCCGCGACCTCCCGAGGTACATCCCACCAAAGGTCGGGAATGCCCTGCCAGGACGCCGCGAGTGTGGCGTGCAGCGGCCTTCCCGTGGTCGCGGCCCTAGCGGACGGGCTGGGTTCAGCTGCGCGCAGCGAGGCGGGTGCGCACATCGCTGTGGCCACGGCCGTTCAGCTCTTGGCCTCTCGCTTCACGGCATTGGCCATGTTGCCGCCGCAGGGTATCGCGGAAGCGCTCGTTGCCGAGGTCACCGCTCGAATCGACGAGGCTGCCCGGGATGCCGGGGAGGAAAGACGGCATTTCGCATCGACGCTCATGTTCGTTGCTACCGACGGGGTCACCCTGGTCGCCGGTAGTCTTGGGGACGGCGTCGTTTCCAGGCAGGGGACCGACGGTCGCTCTCGGGTGCTGTTTCGCCCGAAGCGGGGGGAACACGCGAATGAAACCTTCCCGGTCACCTCCATCGGCGCAGCGGCCCACATGCAGGTCACCGTCGAGCCGTTGGGCGGGGCCCTCGGGTTCGCCCTCTTCAGCGACGGGGCGGCCGAAGCCCTCTATCAGCGCAAGCGTGACGAGATCGCGCCGGCGGTGGACACACTTCTAGGCTGGCTGGAACTGGCGACCCCGACCGAGGTGAGCGCTGCGCTGGCGAATAGCCTCGGCGGGGTTGTCTCCGAGAAGACAACCGACGACTGCTCGATCGCCTTGTTGCGGCGAGTCGAACTCGCCAGCGTCAGCCCCGACAAGCGGGAGTTGCGAGCGGTGATGCTCGCGGCGAACCCCCGGTCATCAGTGCATCTTCGAAATCGATTGCTAGCGCTGGAGTTTTGGGAGCGAGCCGCGTCGGGGGTTCCGGAGGGAATGTCACCGAGCACCTACCGCCGACACGCTGCGTGGCTAGCCAAGCACTTCGTCCGCGAGCCCGGGCGAAGCTGAGGCGACGGTCGCGGTCGCGGGTCACGAGGTTGCGGACGATGCACGCCCCCTCGGCCTCCTCACCCCGCCCACCGCACACCATCCCCAGTTTCGCCCGCCTGCCCCCCACGGCGGGCCCCAGGGATCCTGGTGAGCAATACCCGGCGACCAACCTGACCCAGGACCATGACCCCTGAACGGGTCGATCTGGCCGAAGGGGTCATCGCCGTGCTCCGGAGGCGGCGGGCCCTGCCGTAACATGCTTGACGAACATCATGTTCGAGATACATGTTGTCATGGCTCTCCCCTTCCTCGATCGCGACGACGAACAGCGGCGGCTCCGCCGGTTCATGGTTGGGGACGACTCACGCCTCGCCGTGCTGTATGGGCGTCGTCGCTGCGGAAAGTCGACGCTGGTGCAGCGAGTGTGTGCCGAGGGTGACGTCTACGCGCTGGCCGACGAGCGGGAGTCGTCGCTCCAGGTCCAGGCGCTCGCGTCCGAGGTCGCCCGCATCGTGCCGGAGTTCGACGCCGCCCGGTATCCATCCTGGGATGCGCTCTTCACGTCACTCGAGGCGCGCGTCGAGCGCCTGAACCTGGTGCTCGACGAATTCCCTTACCTCGTCTTGTCCGCTCCGGAGCTCCCGAGCGTGATCCAGCGCCACCTGGATCGTCCCGGACCGCGGCGGCTCCGTCTCGTCCTTTGCGGCTCCTCGCAACGGATGATGCAGGGACTCGCTCTCGACCGGAGCGCGCCGTTGTATGGCCGCGCCCAGGAGATCCTGCGGCTCACGCCGTTGAGTCCCGGCTGGATCGCAGACGCCCTGGGACTTCACGGAGCAGCGGCGGTGGAGGCCTGGGCCGTGTGGGGAGGCGTTCCCCGCTACTGGGAGCTCGCCCAACGTTACCCCTCCCTGCAGGAGGCCATCCGAGACCTCGTCCTCCACCGTCACGGAGTGCTTCACGACGAGCCCCACGGGCTCTTGCTCGATGACATGCGCAGCGCCACGCAAGCTTCCACCCTGCTCGCACTCGTGGGCGCAGGCTGCAACCGTCTCTCGGAGATCGCGGCGCGCATGGGGAAGCCCTCGGGCGCGCTGACTCGCCCCCTGGCCAACCTCATCGACCTCGGCTACCTACGCAAGGAAGTCCCCTTCGGCGAGGACGAACGATCCTCCAAGCGGACGTTTTACCGGATCGACGATCCCCTGGTCGCGTTCTGGTTTCGCTTCGTGCAACCCGCGCGCACGCTGCTGCAGCGCGACCTGCTCGAACCCGTCGAGGCCAAGCTCGACACGGCCTTTCCGCAGCATTGCGCCGAGGCCTGGGAGGTCCTGGCACGGGAGTCTGTGCCCCGGCTGCGTATCGGGGGCACCGGCTGGGGCCCGGCGTCGCGGTGGTGGGGGAACGGGCGCCACGGTCCCGTCGAGTTCGACGTCGTCGCGGAGTCACTCGATGGCGAGAGCGTCCTGATCGGGGAGGCCAAGTGGGCGTCCCGCGCCGACGTGGCCCGGTGGAAGGCCGAGCTCCGCGCGCGCGCCGAATCCGCGCCATTCCTGCGGGGGCGACGCCTCGTGACCGCCCTCTGGGTCAAGGACGGGGCAGGGGGTGGGGACACCTTCACCCCGGCGGCGGTGATGGCTGCGCTGCGTTGAGCCGCGAACGACGCCGGCGTGGACGGTTGACTGGCGCCCCGACGAGCACCCGATAGCGCGCCGATGGCCCCTTTGGCGGGCCATCCGGCGCTTGGTGACCCCCCCCCCGACGGCCAGCAACTCGCGGCGCCGCGGGAGGGCCTCCTCGTCGAACCGGTCACCGTCCGGGCGCGTCGTCGATGCGGGAGAGACGCTCCCGGAACCAGCGGTGCGCCGGGTCCGCATCGTGGCGGGCGTGCCAGGCCACCCGGACCGCGAAGGTGGGCAGCGGGAGGGCGACGCGCAGCTCGCGTACGCCGTAGCGGGCCGAGTTCGCCCGGACGAAGCGCTCTGGCAGGCACGCCACCTGGTCTCGCGTGGCCACGAGGTCGAGAGCGTCGAAAAACGTGGGCACCACCCGTGCCACCCGGCGTTGGAGCCCGCTCGCATCGAGGAGGTCGTCGACCAGGCCCCGCCGGCCGCCCAGCGGAGAGACGAGGATGTGCGTCAGCGCCGCGAAGGCCGGCGCGTCGAGCTCCGCGCTCCCGCACGGATGACCGAGCCGGGCCACCGCGACGAGCCGGTCGGTGTACACGGGCAGCGTCGCGAACGACTCGGGAAGATCCCGGAACACGGCCACCGCGAGGTCGGCCTCGTTCGCGGCGAGCCGGTCGAGCACGCCCGGCCCGAAGGGCAGGCCGTGCACGTCGACGGCGGGCGCCTCCCGGGAGAGCGCCGCGTCGAGCCGCGCGAAGAGCACCCCTCGCACGTCATCCGCCGCGAACAACCGGAAGACGCGGCACAGCGTCGCGGGGTCGACCCGTTCGCTCGCGCGCCAGATCGCGCCCAGTTCGTCGACGGCTCGCTGGACGAGCGGGCGGATGCGCTCCGCGCGCGTCGTGCGCACCAGGCCGCGGCCGGAGCGCACGAGCAGCGGGTCTTCGAGGGAGAGGCGCAGGCGCGAGAGGCCGTGACTGGCCGCCGAGCTCGACAGGCCCACCCGCCGCGCGGCGCGGGCCACGTGTGCCTCCTCCAGGAGCGCGTGCAAGAGCGGAACGAGGTTGACGTCGATACCCGGGAGAAGCTGCATGTCGTGCAGCATATCCGTGCTGACAATGCACTTCCGGCATCTCAGGCGCCGACGTAGCTTCTCCGAGCACACCACGGAGATGCTCGTGTCTACGTTCGAAACAAGGTTTCTCGGCTCATGCCTTGCCCTCGCGGGCCTGATCGCGGCCATCGCCATGCCCTTCCACCCCAACGAGCTGGCGGAGGGTGCGCTGCTCGATTCGCGCTGGTTGCCGGTGCACGTCGGGCTGCTCGTCGCCTTCACGCTGTCGATCCCGGGCCTCCTCGGCCTGTGGCTGGTGCAGCGCCCCCTGCTCGCCCGGTGGGGTCACGGCGCTTTCTTCCTGGCGCTCGTCGGCTGCGGGCTCTCTGTCGGCATGGTCGCGCTGGAGGTGGGCGCGTTCCCCGGGATCGCGCGCACGGACCCCCGCCCCCTGATGGCGCTCATGGGCCCCGAGACGCCGTACTGGCCGTCCGGTCTCCTCTTCGGAACCGGCTTCCTCACCTGGATCCCCGGTTGGATGGCGGTGGGCGTTGCCACCGCCACCGCGGGCGCGTTCCCGCGACCCCTCGGCGTGGCGATCACCGTCTGCTCGGCCGCGGTGGCCGTGCCGATCCACTTCGTCGGGGGAGGCGGCGAGTTCTTGCACGCGCTGACGGGGGGCGCCTTCGGCGCGGCCTGGCTCGCCGCCGGGCTCGCGACGGTCCGCGGCGCCGCCGACGAGGCGGCACGGGCGCACATTCGCGCGGCCTGAAGTCGTGACGGCGCGGGCAGGGGTACAGGGCGGGGGGTGCGTCCGCGTGGGCCACGCTCGCACGAGCCGGCCGTTGGGTCACGAGCCGCCCGTTCGCCGCCAGTGGTCGAGCACCACGCAATGGTCGAAGACCGCGAGCGCCTCGATGGCCCCGAGCGCCTCCGCCACGTCTCGCACCAGCGCCCACAGCTCGAGCGCGGATGCCCTGTCGCCGAGGCGTAGGTCGGCGCTCGCCTCCAGCGTCGCGGTCGCGAGGCCGGGCAGGGGCGGGTCGTCGAGCGATCCAAAGGTGTCGACGGGCGGTGGCGGCGGAGTCGGCCGGCGCACGAGGACCGGGCCGCGCAAGTTCCGGATGGACCCTCCCGAGAGCGCGGCGGCCACCTCCGGGTCCGGGGCGTCGACGAGCTGGCCCACGCGCGCGCCGAGCGCCTCGGCGAGAGCGCCCGGTGTCGCCGCGAGGTCGAGCGAGATGCGGAGGTGAGAAGACAGGCGCCTACTTCCGGGCCAGGCGGATGCGCTCCCCGTGGGCCGCGAGGAGCTCGTCGCGGAGGCGCGGGTTGTTCGTGCGAATCCAACACTTCCCCGGCCCCACGGTCAAGGAGAAGCGGCCGTGGTGTCCGCGCGCAGCGAGGCTCCGGACACGCGCGTGGCGCGCCGCCCAGGGTGCCGCCGACACCAGTGCCAGGCCCGCGCCCACCCGGAGGATCACCCAGGCGTCGCGCGGTTGGATGGCCAGGTAGAAGAGACCGAGCGCCAGGACGACCGCGCCGAGGCCCAGCCCGGTGGAGACGGCCACGTCGAGGAGGTTGGAGTGGGGCACGTGGTCCGCGCAGGCGGCGCAGAGCGGGATCCGCAGCTGCCCTGCGCTCTGCTCGGAGCCGAAGCTGGGATCGAGGGCGAAGGCGTCGCCGGTGGCCACGTCGCAGCAGACGCAGCGCCGCGTGAGCGAGGGCGCCGGGTACGTGGACCGACCCCCCAGAACGCCCACGGGCGCCGCGCTCTCGTCGGTGAGCTCCAGGGACCACGTCATCCGAGGATCGGGAGGGAAGTTGGGAAAGTGGAGTTCACGACGTGGCCACCCGGGACGGATCGAGGGGAGCGGCACGCTCCCTGTCTCCGACTCGACTCCAGCGTACCCCACGCGGCTCCCGTCGACGGGATCGACCTGTCCCGCGACACCGGGCGGCCCAGCCGCGCCCCGCTCGCGCCCGCCGCGGTGGTAATCCGGGCGGGGTGCGACTGCACTTCGCCCCCGAGGGCCTCACCCTCGCCGCGGCCGACCGCTCTCACGAGGCCTACTGGGCCTGGACCAACGTCGGGGAGCTCAGTCGCGTGGGCGACATCGCCGGGGCGCGTGCCTGGGCGGAGGAGGGGCGCGCGCGCAACCCCGAGGGCAGGCTTGGTCGACAGGAACTGGTGGCGTGGCTCGCGGATCAGGGCGAGTCGCTCGCGGCCGAGCGCGACCCGCCGCCTCCGTGGACGCGCGAACAGGTGGCGCTCGTGCTCGCCCGCCTCCACCCCTTCGACCGCGCCCGCTGGGGCGCGGACGCGCCGGGCGAGCAGGTCGCGGGCTGCCGCTCGGGATGGCACGCGCTGGCGTCGCGACGGGCCCGTTACGTCGAGGGGCCGGGCGATGCCGTGGCGATCCTGCGACAGCAGTTACGCGGGCGGTCGGCCCTGCGCGATGGGGGACACGCCTGGAGCGTCGTCGGCAGCGAGGCGTGGCGGGCACGGGTCACGGCCGCGGTGGCGGCGGCCTCCCCGGCGTCCTGGGTGCCCTGCGCCGCCCACGAGGCGCTCGAGCCGGGGCCGCTGGACGGCGAGTCGGGGTAGCCTCCTCGGTAGTGGCTACGGCCGCGCCCAGGTGAGCGCCGCGCCCAGGGCGAAACAGGCCGCCGCGACCACGAACCCGGCCTCGTAGGCGCGGACGGGCACGACCTTGCGCGACCACACCCAGGCTGCCTCCGGCCGGCCGCGCGTCCACGCGACCTCCACGCGCTCCCCGCGCTCGAGCCGCGTGGGGGAGCGGGTGAACCAGGTCCGCTCGTAGCTACGCGGCTCCCCCTCGGCGACGAACTCCACGGTGAGCGACTGCTCGAATCCGCGGCGCGAGTTTCGCTCGGTGGAGGTGCTCCAGAACTGCGTGACCGTTCCCTCGGCGCGGTCGGTCCCCAGGCGCTCGACGCCGCTCGCGACGAGGAGGGCGAGGCCGACGCCGACGAGCCCCAGCGCCACGAGCGAGGCACTCGGCTGGTCCCACCCGGGCGCGTCGGAGAAGGTGCGCGCCACCTTGCCGGCCGTCAGCGCCGCGCCTGCCCCGCCCGCGCACACGAGCCCGAGCGACACGACGGGACCGAGCCCCGGCCGCCCGCCGGCGGCGGCGCGCCCCGTCCACTCCGCGCAGGTGTCGAGCAGCCCGCGACAACCGAGCGCGAGCACGCCGAGCGCCACCAGGAGCCCCCCGGCGGCCTGCCAGAATTCCTCGCTGTTTCGCAGCTCCGAGACAATGTCGGACCAGGGTCGCATGCCAAGATTGTACACCTCCGCGCCGGCAGGGCGCCGGGCGACCATCTGACGCCGATCTGACGACCCGTGGCGCCTCGGCCGGGGGGGAGCGACCTTGGGACTGTCCAGCGGGCCTCCCGCTCGCTGGGCCTCCCTGAACCCAAGGAACCCAAGCCATGTCCATCGTCGCCCTCGCCCTCGTCGCGCCTGCCCTCGCCGCCGCGGCGCCCGACCTGGTCACGACCCTCACCCAGCCGAGCGGCGCCTACGTGTACGCCTCGGCCCAGTGGCAGGTGAAGGTGCAGAACAGCGGCAACCGCGACGCCTCCGCCGTCACCCTGAACATCCAGCTCCCGGAGACCAACACCAGCCCGCAGGTGTACGTCATGGGAACCGTCGGCAGCATGAGCAGCTCGTGCAGCCGCTCCGGCACGGACATCAACTGCAACCTCGGCACCCTCCGCAAGGGCAAGTCGAGCACGGTGAGCTTCTACATGACGCTGCCCGAGTCGGCGGGCAGCCTCGACTTCGTCGCCACCGCGGCCACTACCAGCTCGGAGTCGAACACCACCAACAACGTGGCCAGCGCCAGCGCGAGCTTGCTGAACCACTCGCCCTCGTTCTCGGGCGACACCAGCGTCAACAACAACCACTGCACGGGCACCGGGCTGGAGTCCTACTTCGAGTGCGAGCTGTTCCCGAGCAGCATCTCCTCGCACACCGCCGTGTTTCACGACGACGCAGACCAGAGCATCAGCTTCCCCGACTACCCCGACTACTGGGGCACCTGGGACGTCAGCGGCACCGAGCTCGTCTTCGTCATCGAGTCGGCGGCGGGCGTGGAGGCCGAGTTCGTGGGCTACGGCGTGGGCAGCAACTGCTGGGAGGGCATCACGACCTTCCCCGGCAGCAGCTACGTGTCGCCGTACGAGGTGTGCTTCTAGGCTCCATGCAGACCTTCGCCGTCGTCAACCTGCCCGGGGGCCTGGCGGTGGAGCTCGTGCCCGGCGACATCGTCGGCCGCGCCACCACCGCCGCCCTGCAGCTCGACGACGGCCGGGTGAGCGAGGCGCACGCGATGGTGAGCCTGCGCGAGGGGCAGCTCCACCTCATCCCCCTGCGCGGCGGGCTCGCGCTCCAGGGCGAGCCCGTCTCGCACGTGGTGATGGCACCCGGCGTGCAGATCGAGCTGGCCCAGGGCCTGTCGATCGCCGTGGCCGAGGTCCACCTGCCCGACCTCGTGCTCGGCGTGGAGGCCGAGGGCCTGTTGCGACAGATGGTGCCGGCGGTCGCCTCGATCCTGGGCGACAGCCGCCCGCGGCTGGTCGGGGGCTGGCGGGAGGAGGCGATCGCCCAGCTCTGGAGCACCGGCGACGGGTTCCGCGTGCGCACCGCGCTCGGAACGCGGCCGGTGCACCCCGGCGACGAGGTGGTGGCAGGCCCTCATCGGCTGCGCTTCGTGGCCATCCCCCTGGGCGAGGCCGGGCCGCGAACCACGCGCCGCGTGGGGGAGTTTGGCGAGCCCCTGCACGTGCTCGCCCGCTTCGACTCGGTGCAGATCCACCGCGAGGGGCGCTCACCGGTGATCTTCGCCGGCATGCAGGCGCGCTGCCTGTCGGAGCTGGTGGCCGTGGATGGTCCGCTCTCGTGGACGGCGCTCACCGCCGAGCTCTGGCCCGAGGAGGACGACCCCCAGGTGCGCCGGGGCCGCCTCGACGCGCTCCTGATGCGGCTGCGGCGGCGCCTGCGCGCAACCGGTATCCGCGCCGACCTCGTGCGCAGCGACGGGGCCGGCACGGTCGAGCTGGTTCGTTACCCGAGCGACCAGGTGGAGGACCTCGGATAGTGCCCATGCCCTGGACGCCCGGACCCTTGCCCTACGAGATGGGCGGCGTCATCGGGCGCGGGGGCATGGGCGAGGTGCGGGCGGCGCACGATCCGCTCCTCTCCCGCGACCTCGCCGTCAAGCTGGTGACCCCGGGCGACCCGGCGAGCGCCCGCCGCCTCGCCCGCGAGGCCGCACTCACCGCCCGGCTCGAGCATCCCGGCATCGTGCCGGTGTACGCGGCGGGCCGCGCCGACGACGGGCGCTCATGGTACGCGATGCGACTGCTGCCGGGCCGGTCGCTGGCCGAGGCGGTGGCGGAGGCGGGCGACGACGCCACGCGCCTGCGACTCGTCCGCCACGTGCTCGACGCGGCTCTCGCGGTGGCCTACGCCCACGGCCAGGGGGTGCTCCACCGCGACCTGAAGCCGGCCAACATCCTGACGGGGGCCTTCGGCGAGACGATCGTGGCCGACTGGGGCCTGGCCTGCACCCTCGAAGAGGCGCGGGTTGGCGAGGGCGGGCTCGGGACGCCCGGGTACGCGAGCCCCGAGCAGCTGGCGGGCGAGCCCATCGATCCCCGCGCCGACGTGCACGGCCTCGGCGCGATCCTCGTCGAGGTGCTCACCGGCGCGCCCGTCGACCTGGGCGTCCGGGGCGCGCTCCGCGGGGCGTCGAGGCTCGCACCGGAATTGGTGGCCGTGGCCGAGCGGGCGATGGCGCCGCGTGCAGCCGATCGCTACCCCAGCGCCCGGGCCTTCGCGGACGACCTCCTCGCCTGGTTCGAGGGACGCCGGGTGGGCGCGCACGAGTACACGACGGGTGAGCTCCTGTCGCGACTGGTTGGCCGGTGGTGGGTGCCGCTGGTGGTGGCCGCCGTCGGTCTCGTGGGCGTGTCGGCCGCGCTGGCCTTCGGCTCGCGCGAGGCCACGGCCGCGAGGGAGCTGGCCGACGCCTCCTCCTCCCGCGCCGTCGCGGCCCGGGAGGAGGAGCGTCGCGCCTTCGCGGCGGCGCTGCGGGCCCAGTCGGAGATCGCTGTCGCCGGGGGCCGGCTGATGGAGGCCGAGATCCTCGCGACCCACTCGGTCCATCGGCACGACACCGCCGCCGCGCGGGGCGGCCTCGCCGCCGTGTATGGGCGACCCCGGTGGTCGCTCGCGGCCACCCGCGAGGGGTGGCGCTGCGACCGGCGGGCCTTGTCGGCCGACGGCCAGCGCGTGCTGTGTATCCGTGACGACGCAGCGCACGTGTTCGACGTCGAGGGCGGGGCGAGCTGG
>VGRQ01000068.1 GCA_016875315.1 Deltaproteobacteria bacterium
GAGGCCTGGGCCGCCCGCAAGGCGCTGGCCGGGGTGGAAGAGAGCCCCGCCCGCGAGGCCCTCGACCGCCTCGCCTCGGCGCTTGGTCGCGCGGCCTGATCCGGGAATATACTCGCCGTCATGGCCGTCGCCGCCCGCAAGCTACTCAGCTACGCCGACTATCTCCAGGTCGAGGAAGAAACCCAGGTCAAGCACGAGTGGCGCGCGGGCGTCATCGTGGCGATGGCGGGTGGCACCGTGGCGCATTCCGAGCTCGGCGGCCGCGTTTTCGGGCTCCTCTTCGGGCGGCTGGACGGGAAACCCTGCCGCCCCTACAACTCCGACCTCAAGCTCCGCATCCCGGCGGAAGACGTGGCCACCTACGCCGACGTGGCCGTAGTCTGCGGCGAGCCCATCCGCGACCAGCTCGACGACAACGCGCTGGTCAACCCCACCGTCGTGATCGAGGTGCTGTCGGAGTCCACCGAGGACTACGACCGGAACGAGAAGTTCGACTACTACCAGGCGCTCGGCACGCTGCGCGAGTACGTGCTCGTGTCGCAGCACGAGGTGCGCGTCGAGCACTACGTGCTGCGCGGCCCCGGCACCTGGGAGTACCGCCGGCTCGGCCCCGGCGACACGCTCGCGCTCAAGAGCGTGAGGGCCAAGTTGCCCGTCGACGAGGTGTACCGCGGGGTCACCCTGGAGCCTCGCAAGAAGCGGCGGGTGCGTCGCCTCGATCCGTTGCCCCCGGAAGCCGCCGAATAATCCCCGCCGGGCTACGTCTACGGCGCATGAACCGCGCCACCCTGCTTCTCCTTCCTCTCCTCCTCGGCTGCCACGCCAAGTTCAAGAAGTACGCGCCCACGCTCGGGAGCGTCCGCTCGCAGGTGGTCGACACCGGCGTGCCCTACGTGTCGCTCGGCGCCACCTACGTCGGCGGACCCCCGGTGCTCGAGGTTGCCAGTGCCGTGGTCAACACGGTGCAGGCGGTCCGCAGCATCGAGCAGACCGACCGCATCGCCCGCGCCGTCGATCCCAACGCGGTGGCCAACTCGCTCGTCGAGGGCGTGCGCGACACCCTCGGCAGCGGTCCCCCCTTCGCCTTCACCGACAGCCCCGACGCGCCCTTGTTGCAGATCACGGTGGAGTCCTACGGGCTCTTCGTGCCCTACATTGGCGCGCCCGGCGTCTTCACCTACAACCTCGGCGTCCACATCTACACGCGCGAGGGCGAGCGGGTGTACACCAACTCGGTGGAGTGCGCGACCGACGCCGGCGCGGGCGAGCCGGTGGAGCGGGTGCTCGCCGTGGTCGACAACGTGGCCAAGCTCGACTCGATGAGCGACGCCGAGATCAACGACGCCTTCGTGCAGATCGGACGCTACTGCGGATCGGTGCTCGTCCAGGAGATGCGGCAGCACGCGGGGTAGGAGGGCGGCCAGAGGCCGGGAGGGAGCCGACGCGCGCGGCGGCATGGGGAACTATCAGTCCTCCCGCGACCAGATCCGCGCGTTGGCCTGGCAGGCCCCGGCGCCGAACACGTCGGGACGGTCCTGGCAGATCATCGAGAGCGCCGAGCTGGCGGTGGAGTAGTAGATGGGGAGCACCTTGTAGGTGCCGCCGCCGCCGTTGCTGCATCCCACGCCCCAGTCGCCCGACTCCGCGTGGGAACAGTAGAAGCTGCCCGTCGCGCTGGTTCCACTCGACGCGTAGTAGTAGGTCCCGTTGAGCGGGTAGTAGCTCGACCAGCTCCACACGGCGCTGGTTACCGGCGACAGGTACCAGCCGGTGCCGCCGTCGGTCTCGGTGTAGAGGTACTCGCGATTGCTCGAGGTCGACAGGTGGTCGAGGTGGGACTGGATGGCCTGCGTCCAGCCACCCCCGTCGATGGTCATCTCGCAGAGCACCGAGAAGGCCGAGGTGCCGCCGCTGCCGTCGGGGTCGATGGTGTAGGTGCCGTTGCCCGAGGAGGGGTAGAGGTCGAGGAGTTCTTCGCAGTCGGCGGGGTACAGGCCCTCGTCGGCTGTCCCGTCGCAGTCGTTGTCCACGCCGTCGTACACCTCTGCCTCGCCCGGGTTGATGTCCGCGTCGGTGTCGTCGCAGTCGGTGCTGTCGGAAACGTAGCCGCTGGGCGTGGCGCAGGCGGCGGCGCTGTCGCTCGCGTCGCCGTAGCCGTCGCCATCGTCGTCGTCGTAGTACGTGGAAAGGCCGGACACCGAGCTGTCGGCGTCGTCCACCAGCGTGTCGCAGTCGTTGTCCACGCCGTCGCACACCTCCGTGGCGGCGGGGTTCACCGCCCACTCGCTGTCGTCGCAGTCGGTGCTGTCGGCCACGTGGTCGGCCGGCATCACGCAGCTGTTGGTGACACTGGTCGCGTCACCGTAGCCGTCGGCGTCGCCGTCGAAGAACCAGGTACTGGTGCCGGTGGTGCCGCTGTCGTCGTCGTCCACGAGCGTGTCGCAGTCGTTGTCGATGCCGTCGCAGGCCTCGGTGGCGGCCGGGTTGACGGCCGGCTCGCCGTCGTCGCAGTCAAGGGCGTTGTCGACATAGCCGGTGGGCTGCTCGCAGCCGTCCTGCGTGTCGCCCGCGTCGCCGTAGCTGTCGCCGTCGGCATCGGAATACCACGTGTCCTCGCCGGTGGCCCCGGGCTCGTCCACCTCGCTGTCGCAGTCGTCGTCGATGCCGTTGCAGGCCTCGGTGGCGCCGGGGAACACGTCGTTCTCGGTGTCGTCGCAGTCGGTGGCGTCAGACACGTAGCCAATGGGCGCCTCGCAGCCGGTGCTGGTGCTCGCGGCGTCACCAAACCCGTCGCCGTCGCCGTCGGCGTAGAACGTCGATTCCCCGGTGGCGCCGGACTCGTCGACTTCGCCATCGCAGTCGTTGTCGATCTCGTCGCAGGCCTCGGTGGCGCCGGGGTAGGCGCTGTCGGCGCTGTCGTTACAGTCGCTGTCGTCGAGGATCCAGTCGGCCGGGGGCTCGCAGGTCACCAGCGATCGGTCGGGGTCGCCGAAGCCGTCGCCGTCGTCGTCGAGGTACCACTCGGTGTCCGGGTTGATGCCGGGGTCGGCGTCGTCGCAGTCCTCGTCGTTGCCCACGTAGCCGAGGGGGGCCTCGCAGGCGGCGTAGGACGCATCCGGGTTGCCGTAGCCGTCGGCGTCGACGTCGGCGTACCAGGTCGCGGCATCGCTGGCGTCGTCCTCGTCCACCGCGCCATCGCAGTCGTTGTCGCGGGTGTCACAGACCTCGGTGGCGCCGGGGTTGATGGCGCTGGCGTCGTCGTTGCAGTCGTCGGCGTTCTCGGCGTAGCCGGTGGGGACGGCGCAGGCGAGGTCGGTGACACTCGCGCTGCCGTAGCCGTCGCCGTCCTTGTCGACGTAGTAGGTGGTCTGGACGGCGTCGTCGACGGTCCCGTTGCAGTCGTTGTCCACCTCGTCGCACACCTCCGGGTTGCCGGGGAAGGCGCTGCTGGTGGTGTCGTCGCAGTCGTCGCCGTTTTCCACCGTGCCCTCGGGCATGGTGCAGGCCTCCACCGCCGCCGCGGAGTCGCCAAAGCCGTCGGCGTCGGCGTCGGCGTAGAATGTGCTCGCCACGCCCTCGTCCACGGCGCCGTTGCAGTTGTTGTCGACCTCGTCGCAGGTCTCCGCGTTGCCCGGGAAGGCGCCGGGGTTCTTGTCGTCGCAGTCGTCGGCGTTGGTCACCGCGCCCGACGGCGCCTCGCAGGCCTCGCTCGCCGAGGCGGCGTCGCCGTAGCCGTCCTGGTCGACGTCCGCGTAGAACGTGGAGAGCGCGCCCTCGTCCACGTAGCCGTTGCAGTTGTTGTCGACGTTGTCGCAGGTCTCGGCGAGGTCGGGCGCAGCCTCGGCGTTGTTGTCGTCGCAATCGCCCTCGGCCACGGTGTAGCCGTCGCCATCGGCATCCGCGGCGCCGCCCCCGCCGGTGTCGTCCTTGGCGCTATCGCCGGGGTCGGCGGGCTGGCAGGCGAGTGCGAGGGCGAGCAGGGGGAGGAAGCGCATCCGGGGATTCTACCCCTTCCGCGCCGCCTAGCCGCTCTCCAGCGTCCAGGAGCAATACACGTCGTCGGCGTACACCCCGCTCAGGCGCGCGAGGTCGTCGGAGATCTCGCCCTCGAAGGTGATGATGAAGGCGTCGGCCACGCCCCAGCAGGAGATGTCGAGGCCATTGTTCTCGCAGTCGATGGTGTTGCTCCAGCCCGAGCCGTTGAAGGTGCCGGGGAACTCGGCGGTGTCGTTGGGCGAGAAGGTGATGGTGTAGCTGGTGACGTAGCTGAACCACGAGTCGCACATCGGGCCGTCCACCTCGGTGATGCTCATGTTCCAGGTGGACTGGAGGATCACCGTGTTCGACGGGATGTCGGTGCCGTCGTCGCAACTCTGGGCGCCGGGGTTCTGCACCCATTGCTCGTGGAGCGCGGCGGCGCACTCGGCCTCGCAGGCGGCGGCGCTCGACTCGCTGTCCCAGCAGTCGCTGCTGTAGCCGTAGGCGGCGCTGGCCGCCGCGCTCTGCTCCGGCGACACCTCGGCGAGGCAGGCCAGGTAGGCGTCGCAATAGGGGTGGAGGATCTCGGCGGGGGTGTCGTCGCCGCCGGAGTCGTCGTCTTCCCACTCTTGCTTGCCGCTGTCGGTGGCGCCGCTGTCGCCGGTGTCGCCGCTGTCGTCGCCGTCGTCACCGAGAGTGATGTCTGGGTCGACCAGTTGCGCCACGCCGGGGACGGCGCTGCACGCCAGCGCGAGACCGAAGAGCGAGAGAGCCGGCGAGGGCGTGCGCAAGGCGGCGTAGTGTACGACGGATGCGGCGGGGGTGGGAGGGCAAGCGAGCAGAGCGTGCTACGATCCCGGCGTGCAGGCCACGAGCGCGCTCGAACAGGTGTTGCCCCCGGGAGCCCGGCTGGTGGTGCTGTTCGGCTCGCACGGCACAGCGCGGACCCGCCCCGACAGCGACGTCGACTTGCTGGTCGGACTCGACGCCGACACGCCCGACCTGCGCTTCGCGACGGCCGCCGCGCTCTCGGCCCATTTCGCCCGGGACGTCGACGTGGTGTTCACCTGCGACGCCGGCCCGCTGCTGGCCTTCGAGGTGGCTCGGACCGGGCGTCTCCTCCTCGAGCGCGACCCGGGCGCATGGCACCGCTTCAAGGTCCGAGCGATCATCGACTGGTGGGACTGGCAGCCCACTGCGAGCAGCATGCACGCCGCCTTCGTGGCGCGGCTGAGACAGCATGTGGAGCGCGCCGTTGGAGCGTGAGGTCGTCCTCCGGAAGCTCGCGGCCGCCGCCGCGTGGATTGACGATGTCGAGCGCCGGCTCGCGCCCGGTCTCCAGCACTTCCTCGACGACGCCGACACCGCCGATCTCGCCGCATTCCATTTGCAACTGGCCATGCAGGAGTGCCTCGACCTGGCAGCGCACTGGATTGTCTCGGCGTCCCTGCCGCCGCCCACCGCCGCCGCCGCGGCCTTCGACACGCTGGCCGGTGCCGGCCTGATTCCCGTTCCCCTCGCCGTGCTCATGCGCGGCGGGGCGAGCCTGCGCAACCGAATCGCGCATGGCTACGGCAGCATCGACCGTGCCCGCCTCTACGCCGACGTGAGCGACGGGCTACCCGGGCTGCGCGCCTTTCTCGCCGCCGTCGCCGCCGCCGCCGGTCTCTAGCGCCGCGGTACACTCACGCCCCTCCCCGGGTGCTGGATGCGCTGGTTCGTGCGTGGCGACCTCGATGGTTTCTTCGGGCTGGCGCTCGACAACCTCGTGCAGCTCCTCCTCATCGACGCGCTGTGCCGCTTCGTGCTGGGTTTCCCACCGGAGCTGGTGTACGGCAGGGTGCTCCCCGGCGCGGCGGTGTCGCTGGTGGTGGGCAACCTGTTCTACGCCTGGCAGGCCAAGAAGCTCGCCGAGCGCGAGGGTCGGGCCGACATCTGCGCGCTTCCCTACGGCATCAACACCGTGTCGCTGTTCGGGCACGTCTTCCTGGTCATGCTGCCGGCCAAGCTGGGCGCGGAGGCGGCGGGGCACCCCGACCCGGCCACCGTGGCCTGGCAGGCGGGGCTCGCCGCCACGCTGGGATCGGGCCTCATCGAGGCGGGCGGCGCCCTGGTGGCGGAGCGGGTGCGCAAGGCCACGCCCCGGGCGGCCCTGCTCTCCACGCTGGCCGGCATCGCGCTCTCCTTCATCGCGCTCGGGTTCCTGTTCCGCACCTTCGCGCGCCCCGTGGTGGGCCTCGCGACCCTCGGGGTGGTGCTCCTCACGTACTTTGGACGGGTGAAGTTCCGGGGTGGCCTGCCCGGCGGCCTGGTGGCAGTCCTGCTCGGGACCATCCTCGGCTGGGCCACGGGCATCGCGCCGGTCGGCCCCGCGCCGGGCGCGCCGTCGTTGCACCTGCCGTTCCCGGTGGTCGGCGACCTGGTCGCCTCGCTGCCCTACATCCTGCCCTACATGGCGGTGATCGTGCCGATGGGCCTCTTCAACCTCGTGGGGAGCCTGCAGAACATCGAGTCGGCCGAGGCGGCCGGCGACCGTTTCCCCACCGCGCCCTCGCTCGCGGTGAACGGCCTCGGCAGCATCGCGGCGGCGCTCTTCGGCTCCACCTTCCCCACCACCATCTACATCGGCCACCCCGGCTGGAAGGCCATGGGGGCCCGCGCCGGCTACTCGGTGCTCAACGCCGCCTTCGCCACCGTGGTGTGCCTCACCGGCACCCTCGCCCACATCGCCTGGGCCATCCCCATCGAGGCCGGCATGGCGATCGTGCTGTGGATCGGCATCGTGATCACCGCGCAGGCCTTCGTGGCCACCCCCCAGAAACACGCCGCCGCCGTGGTGGTGGGGCTATTGCCCGGCGTGGGTGCCTGGGGCGCGCTGATGGCCAAGAACGGGCTCCGGGCGGCCGGCTACGGCAGCGAGCAGCCCTTCACCGAGGCCCTGGTCCCGAAGTTCGCCGCGTCGGACACCTGGATCCACGGCGCCTTCGCGCTGGAGCAGGGCTTCATCTTCACCGCGATGGTGCTCGCGGCGGTGACGGTCTACATCATCGAGCGACGCTTCCGCGTGGCGGCGGGCTGGGCGGCCCTCGGCGCGGTGCTGTCGGCCACGGGGCTGGTGCACGCCTACCAGTTCACCTTCGGCGACGCGGCGATGGCGCTGTTTCCCGCGTGGGAGCATGCCATCGGCTACGCGGCGATGGCCCTGCTATTGCTCGTGGCGGAGTGGGTGACGGTGGAGGACGAGGGGGGGCACTGACGGCGCGCCGACTCACTCCCCCCCGCACAGCGGCCAGTCCTCGTACACGTCCAACGCCCGTTCTCGCCCGTCGTCGATGGTCAGCACCAGCGGGCGTTTCCCGTCCACGCAGTCCTCCGTCCCAAGCAGTGCGAGGCCCTCGATGTTGTCGTCGCCGGGGTAGTCGTAGATGGCCTCCAGGTCGAGCGTGCCAGACGTGGACGAGAGCCGGTACACGCCGAGATCGTTGTGGTCACCCCCGTGCCAGGCGTAGAGCCGCCCGGTGGAGGCGTCCCACTCGAGCCCGCTCAGGTCGTCGCGCGCCGACTGGAACTCGCCCACCTGCTCGAAGTCGGTGCCGGTGTCGGACAGGTCGAACACGTGGAAGGTACCGCCGTTCTGCGTGCCCACGAAGAACAGGCCGCCGTGCCCGAGGCGCGAGGTCCGCTCCACCCCGGCGCCATCGACGAAGCCTCCCTCCGCCAGCGCCGCGTCGGGCACGAAAGCCAGTCCCTCGGAGCCGAGCGAGCCCGACGTGGGCAAGTACGGGCTGGTGTCCCAGGACAGGCCGAGCGTGGCCACCCCGGACGCGGACACCTCCACCGCCTGGATGCGCTCCTCGTGCTCCACCATCAGGTAAATGACACTCGGCGCCCCGGTTGGGTCGGGGACGACCACCGACTCCAGGTCGAGGCTGCCGAGGTCGGCCTCGCGGTCGATCGCCCAGTCTCCTTCCCTGTCGCGGGTCAACGTCCACGCGGTGGCCCCGTCGCCGCGCACCACCCACAACTCCCGGGTCGCGGCGTTCCAGGTGGCGCCGGAGAGCGAGATCTCGAAGTCCTCCTCGAGCCCCGCCAGCGCCGTCACGTCGGGCGGCAGGGAGGCTGGCCAGGGGAGAAGCTCGCTCGTCCCGGTGTCTGTCGCCGTGTCCGCTTCGGTGTCGCCCCCAGAGTCAGCACCCGTGTCGCCCGCCGAGTCCCGGGCGACGGAGTCGGCAGCGGTGTCGCCACCGCCGGAGTCACCCCCGAAACCCACCGACCCAGGCGCGCACGCAACGAGCATCCACATGCGCTCAACATACTCCCTGGCCTCCCCCTCTGTGCGCCCTGTTCCTCTGTGCGAGCCACTCTTGCCCCGGCCCGCCACCACGCTTCCCCCTCATCGCAACCACATCATACTCGGCACAAAAAAAGACCTTGCAGAATCTTCACCGTCAGGTGTATACGCCGCCTCCCCAAAAACACGGTACCCCGTATGCGCTCTTTCTACCTTCCCTTCGCTCTCCTCGCCGTTGGCTGCCTCACCGAACCCGAGGGCAAGACCATCCTCGTCGTGGGCCCTCACGCCGAGGTTGACGACCCGGCCGCCATGCGCGGCGCCTTCTTCGCCACCACCATCCAGGACGCCATCGACGCCGCCTCCTCGGGCGACACGGTGAGCGTGGCCGCGGGCACCTACACCGAGGACATCACCCTCAAGGCCGGCGTCACCGTCAAGGGCGCGGGCCAGGGGCAGTCCTACATCTACGGCACCGTCACCCACGGCTCGGGCACGGCGACAATCAAGTCCTTCTCGATGGTCGACCCCACCTACGCGTCGAGCGGCACCCGCTACACCGACTACGGCATCTACGTGTCGGGCGGCACGCTCGTGGCCGAAGACATGGGCGTCCACTACTACGACGTGGGCATCTACGCCTACGCGGCCACCGCCGTCACCATCAACGACTCGCTCCTGTCCTACAACTGGTACGGCGCGGGGAGCACCTCGTCGAGCAACTTCACCCTCACCAACAGCCTCGTGGGCAGCAACGCCGCCGGCGGCGTGTACGTGCAGGGCGGCACCAACACCACCATCACCCACAACGACTTCATCGCCAACGCCTACGCCGCCACCAGCGCCTACCTCGTCGGCGCCGTCGCCTTCGCGAGCACCAGCGGCAGCGGCCACGTGATGGCCAACAACATCGTGGTGTCCAACTACTACGGCGTCGACTGTTACAGTTGTACCCTCACCCAGCGCAACAACCTCGTCTGGGGCAACACTACCGACTACATCAACGACGCCGCCGCCCACAGCTCCGAACTCGCGGTCGACCCGCTCTTCGAGGCCGCCAGCGAGGGCAACTTCAAGCTCACCGCCACCTCGCCCTGCATCGACGCCGGCACCAGCACCTACGGCCACGCCAGCGACGGCGACGGCGAGAGCCGCCCGCAGGGCGCGGGCTACGACATCGGCATGGACGAGTACGCCTCGTCGTCCTACGACCTCATCATCACCGAGGTGATGGCCAACCCCCTCACCGAGTCGACCCAGGAGTTCGTGGAGATCTACAACGCGGGCTCCTCGTCCGTGGATCTCGCGGGATTCCTGCTCACCGACGGCGATGAAACCGACACCCTCCGGGCCTTCGGCGGCTCGGCCACCACGCTGGCCCCCGGCGAGTACGCGGTGGTGCTCGATCCCGAGTACGTGTCGGGCTACACCATCGACGCGAGTGTCACGCTGCTCACCACCGGCGACACCGAGGTGGGCAACGGCCTGACCACGGGCGACCCGGTGAAGCTCCTGGAAACCGATGGCAGCACCGTGGCCGCCACCTTCAGCTACCCGAAGGATCCCGGCAACGGCGTGTCGCTGGAGATGATCGACCTGGACACCGGCGACGCGGCCGGGAACTGGCGCGCGTCCGCCTGCACCGGCAGCTCGTCGCCGGGGGCCGAGCACTGCTTCCCGGAAACGGCCGATCCCGCCGTGCTGGTCATCACCGAGGTGATGGCCAACCCGTCCAACGAGTACACCGGGGAGTACGTCGAGATCTACAACCCGAGCCCGCTCGAGGTCGACGCGTCCGGCCTGGTGCTGCGCGACAACAGCTCCTCCGACACGCTGGTTGGCTTCCAGAGCGGGAGCACCTTGATCGGCGCGGGCGAGCACGCGGTGATCGTCGACCCGGGCTACACCTATGACTACTACCTCCCGAGCGACATCGTCCTGCTCACCACCGGCGACGCCACCCTCGGCAACGGCCTGAGCACCCGCGACAACGTGTACCTCTACCAGGCCGACGGGGCCACGCTGATCGACAGCTACACCGCCATCCGCGACCCGGGCGACAGCTACTCCGTGGAGAAGGTTCTCTACGACGTGGGCAACGTGCTGGGCAACTGGCAGGCGTCCACCACTACCTGCGGGCGCGGCCGCTCCCCCGGTCGCCTCAACGGCAGCCAGTCCGGCATCTGCGAGCCGCTGATGGTCACCGAGGTGATGAGCAACCCGCTCGACGAGGACACCGGCGAGTTCATCGAGATCTACAACGCCGGCAACAACGACATCGACCTCGCGGGCCTCATCGTGAGCGACGGCGCCGAAGACGACACCATCCGGAGCTACGACCGCGGCACCACCGTGCTTCCTTCCGGCGGCTTCGCGGTGATCGTCGACAGCGAGTACGCCGACGACTACTCCATCCCTGCCGACGCCATCGTCGTCACCCTCGGGAACTCCACCCTTGGCAACGGTCTCTCGGTCAAGGACGAGGTGTACCTGTACGAGGCCGACGGCGAGCACCTGGTCGACGCCCACGTGTACCCCATCAACGCGGGCAACGGGAAGTCCACCGAGCGCGTGGCCATCGCCGGGAGCCTCGACAATGCGAGCAACTGGCTCGCCTCCACCTGCGGCGCCGGATCCTCGCCGGGCGACGACAACTGCGTGGGCTCCGGTTCCTCCGGCTCCTCCACCTCGGCCTACGACCTGCTCATCACCGAGGTGATGGCCAACCCGCTCGACGAGACCACGGGCGAGTTCGTGGAGATCTACAACAACGGCAGCACCGCGATCGACATGCTCTACATGGTGATCTGGGACGGCGACGCCCTCGACACCATCTTCGGCCTCTACGACATCTACGACACCGTGCTCGACCCGGGCGAGTACGCGGTGATCCTCGACGCGAACTACGCCGGCGAGTACACCATCCCCTCCAGCGCGCTCTTGCTCACCGTCGACGACACCAGCATCGGCTCCGGCCTCGCCACCAACGACCCCATCTCGTTCTACGAGTCCGACGGCGTGGCGCTGATCGACACCTTCAGCTTCCCTACCGACCCGGGGAACGGCACGAGCATCGTGCGCGTCAACCTGGCCACCGGCGACGTGTCGACCAACTGGACCTCCTCTTCCTGCTCGGCGGGCTCCTCGCCCGGCGGCTCCACCTGCCCCTAGGACAACGACAATGCGCTTCCTCCTCCTCTGTTTGACTGCATGCCCGAGCGGCGACGACACCGCCAAGGACGGCGACACCGACGTCGGCACCGACACCGGCACCGGCACCGACACCGACACCGGCACCGGCACCGACACCGGTGGCGACACCGGCGAGCCGCCGCCGCCCGAGCTGCTGTCGATCACGTGGACCACGCTCCCCGCCTCCGACATCACCACCCGCGACACACTCGCCCTGCAGGTGACGGCCTCGTACAGCGACGGCAGCAGCACCGACGCCTCGACGATGGTGAGCTACGCCTCGAGCGACGAGATGGTGCTCAAGGTCTACGAGCCCGGCGTGGGGCAGCCCATCTGGGCCGGCAGCGTCACCGTCACCGCCACGCTCGAGGGCCACGAGCTCTCGGCCACGGCCAACGTGAGCCTGGCCAGCGCCACCACGGGCGACCTGGTGTTCAACGAGGTGCTCGCCGACGGCACCGTCGACGGCGACCCCAACGGCGATGGCAACCTCGATCCGGTGGAAGACGAGTTCGTGGAGATCGCCAACGCCTCCGACGTGACGGTCGACCTCTCCGGCTACACGCTGGTCGAGCAAGACCTCTACTACCTGCCGCGCCACACCTTCGCCGAGGGCACGGTGCTCCGCGCCGGCGAGGCGATCGTGGTGTTCGGCGGTGGCGATACCTCGAGCATGGCGCCGGCGAACTGCACCGCGGTGGTCGCGGTGAACGACGACTCCGCGCTCGAGTATGGGCTCGCGCTCAACAACGAGGGCGAGAGCATGTCGCTGGTCGACACCGCCGGCACCACCGTGGCGGGCTTCGCCTACGGCGACGGCACCGACAACGAGGCCATCGAGGACGCGAGCTTCGTGCTCAGCCCCGAGGTGTACGGCACCGACTACACGCACCACAGCTACGCGCCCGGCAGCGCGGGTGACTTCTCGGCGTGTACCTACGTCGACGGCACCGCCTACGCCGGCCACGACGCGCGCTACTCCCCGTAGAGTCGCACGCCCCCCGACACCGAGGTGTTGCCCGACAGGCGGGCCACCTGTCCCCAGGGCATGGTCACGTCGGTGGCCATGGCCCGGACGTCGACCTGCGCGCTCAGCGCGTAGCGCTCGAGCTCGGCGGGGTCGGCGGGCGTGAGCGCCGCGAGCACGGCTGGCCCCACCTCCACGCGAGTGTCGCCATCGACCGGCAGGCAGTGCGCGGCCTCGATGATGCGCCCGCCATCGGCCGTGTCCTGGTTCCGCAGCGTGAGGCCGCGCGAGAGGTCGGCGGCAGAGTTGCCCTCGGTCCAGGCCACCCACAGCGTGTCGGCCTGCGTGAGCTCCGCCTCGCCCGCCGGCTCGATCACCGTCAGCGCCGGGGGGATGGTGAGGGCGTTCGACACCGAGAATGCCGCCAGCTCGCCGATGCCCTCGGGGAGCACCAGGTCGAGGGTGCGGCCGAAGGGGAAGGTGTCGGCGGTACACGACTCGAGCAGGTACTCCACGGTGTCCTCGCCCGAAGCGCGGCGTTTGAGCTCGATCTCGCCGCGCTCGTCGTCGAGGTACACCACCTCGCCCACGTCCACGTAGCCGGGCGGATCGTACTCCATCGCCTCCTGGGCCTCCCCCGCCGCGAAGGTGGTCACCACGCACTCGCCGGGATCCTCCGCGAGCGCCACCTCGGTGCCCGAGGTACCCTCCTGCGCGTCTTCATCGTGCTGCGAGAGCATGAACGAGAGGCGCAGGGAGCAGTTTCCCAGCTGAGCGCCCCACTGGCTGGTCTCGTAGCGGACGTCGGCGGTCAGCTCGAACTCGGGCTCCTCGAACAGCAGGACGTCAGCACGCGGTCGATCCTGGGCCACGGCGAGCCCGTAGTCCTGCGAGACCTCGCAGGCGGCGGCGAACAGGAGGAGAGCCACGCGGGCGATTCTACACGGTCGAGAGGCCGCGATCGCCCGAGGAGGGGCTCGGTCAGCACCTGGCGGGACACCTCGGCGCTGAGGTCCTCCTGGAAGGCCTCGCCCCAGATGAAAGGCAGCATGAACCGCTCTCCGGGAGCTAGACCCGGGGGGCGGGCGTAGCTCCGCCCTCCAGCCCCGTCTACGCG
>VGRQ01000069.1 GCA_016875315.1 Deltaproteobacteria bacterium
GCTCGGGGCGCGTGCGGCAGGTCTTCCTCGAGGCCGACCCGCCCACGCTCGCCCTCGCGCCCGGCGCCGCCGCCACCGTGCGCGTGCGCATGCTCGACGCCTCCGGCGCGCTGGTGACCGACGAGCCCGTACACATCGAGGCCAGCGAGGGCGCGGTGTCGGGCACGGCGGTGCGTCCCGACGGGACGGTCGTGGCAACTTTCACCCCCGGCACCGGCGCAGGCGCCCGCTCGGTGCGGCTCACGGCCACGGCGGGCGGCACCTCGGTCGCCACCACGCTCGAGGTCGTCCCGCGCGCGGTTCGCGGCTCGGCGAGCGCGGCGGTGGGCTACCTCAGCAACCTCGGCGCGGTGGAGAGTCCCGTGGCGTGGCTCGCGGTGGAACACCGCCTGCCCTTTCCGAGCCTCGCCCTGCGTGTCGGGGCCGGGATCTACGGGCTTTCCACCAGCGTCGCCGACGAGGTGAGCGGGGCGTCCGTCCCCGTCGATCTGAGCTTCTTCCCGGTCGACGTGGGGGTGGTGGTGGCCCAGCGCGACAGCCGCTGGAACCTCGGCGCCGGGATCTCGCTGGTCACCGTCCCCTACGCGCTCACCGCCGACTTTGGAGAGGGCGGCGAGCTCTCGGGTCCAGGCCTCGCCCCGCCGGGCGCGCGGCTGCACGGCGAGGCTGCCTACCGCCTCGGCCAGGCCGAGATCTACTTCGAGGCTGGTTACTTGCTGTTCACCGCCCCGGCGGGGCCGGTCACCGTCTCGGGCAACGCCGGCGGGCTGTTCGGCGCGGCCGGCTACCGGGTATTGTACTAGCATGCTGCCGGTCTGGGTCCTCGTGGCCTGCGCTCCCTCCGGGCTCGTGCCCGAGTTGAGGGCGGTGTCGCCCGACCGCGGCTGGACCGGGGAAGACACCCGGGTGAGCATCGTCGGCGAGCACCTGCTCCCCGCGCTCGACCTCGGCGCCATCGACCCCGTCGATGCCGAGTTCGAGGCGTGGATCGAGGCGAGCCCTCGGCAGCGTCTCCGGGGCGTCGAGCTGGTGGACTACCGGTCGCTGGCGGCCACCGTCCCCGGCGGCATCGAGCCCGGCGTCTACGATCTCGTCGTCACCACGCCCACCGGCGGCGAGGCCACGCTCACCGAGGCCTTCCGCGTCACGTCCACCCGCGCCGACCACCTCGTGGTGAGCACCGGCAGTGCTGCCTTCGACCTCGGCGAGTCGGCCACGCTCACGCTGGAGCTTCGCGACCCGGAAGACAGCGTCGTCGCCGAGGCCATGCCCGTGGAGATCGTCGCCACCTCGCCGACCGGGGCGAGCGGGGTGAGCTTCCACGGCGGCACCCTCCAGGCCGTCACCGCGCTCGACGACGCGGTGGGCCTGCGTGGGACGCTCAATCCCGACGGCAGCGCCGAGGTCCACGCCTCCAGCACCGAGCCCGACGACGTCACCTTCACCGTGCGCGCCGTGGGCGACGAGGGCATCGACGAGGGCAGCACGCTCCTGTCCTGGGACCCCGGCGGGCTCGCCGACGTGGAGATCCAGCTGCCCTTCTCGCCCTTCCGCGCGGCGGCGGGCGTGCCCTTCACCGTGGGCCTCGTGCTGCGCGACCAGTACGGCAACGAGCTGCCCGACACCTACGCGCGCATCTTGCTCACCGACGACTGCAACAGCGACCTGCGCGAGATCGTCGACGTGGTGGGCAGCGCCGAGGTGGCGCTCACCCTCACCACCGCCTGCGAAGTCGACCACCTCTACGCGCTCAACACCTCGCTGGCGGTGGAGAGCGAGCCCTTCGAGGTGATCCCCGCCGAGCACGCTTCCTTCGACGTCCTTGCCACGCCGTCGGAGGTGACGGCCGGCAGCGAGCCGCTCCTGGTGCTGGTCACCGCCGTCGACGCCTACCAGAACACCCTCTCCGACCACGAGGGCAGCTTCACCCTGGCCGACAGCGCCGGGGGCCTCGACCAGGGCCGCACCAGCTGCCCCGAGTTCAACAACGGCGAGGCCCTGTGCATCACCTACCTCGAGACGGCCGGCGCGGCGGTGGTGCTGAGCGCCACCGACGACGACAGCGGCGTGGCCGGCTTTTCCGAGCCGGTGCTGGTGTCGCCCGACGCGCCCGCCGTCCTGGCCGTGCGCGCGCTCGACACCACGGTGGTGGCCGGGGCGCCCTTCGCCGTGCACGTGGTGGTGACCGACGCGTGGTCCAACGTCATCGAGATCGAGCCGGGCGGCGCCGATCCCATCGAGTTCTCCGACGACACGGGCACCGTGGCCTGCGACTGGACCGGTCCCCTGGGCGACGGCGCGCACGCCTTCTCCTGCACCATCACCGTCGCCACCACCGGCGACACCTTGCTGGCTGCCGCCCCGCGGATGAGCCTGCTCGGCGCCGCGCCCGACCCCATCGACATCGACAACGGCGCCCTGGCCGAGGTTTCGCTCACCGTCCCCGCCGCCGTGACCGCCGGGCAGAGCTTCACCCTCGCCCTCGCGGGCTTCGACGCCTACGGCAACCCCTACCTGGTCCAGTCCGACCCGGTGGTCGATCTCGCCGACGCGACCGGCACCCTCGACCTGGCCCTCGCCAACCTCGACGCGGCGGGAGAGGCGGTGGTGAGCGCCACGCTGACCATGGCGGGCAGCACGACGCTCAGCGCCAGCCAGGGGGGCACGCTCCTCGGCGAGAGCGCCGCCATCGAGGTGAGCGCCGGGACGATGTCGGCCTTCGAGGTCGACCCCGGGCCGTGGATCGTCGTGAGCGAGGGAGCCGAGGTGGCGGTGCGCGCCACCGACGCCTTCGGCAACACCGTCAGCAGCTACACCGGCGCGGTGACGCTCGCCGATGACGAGGGCTCCTGCGACGGGGCCACGCTCAGCGCCTGGAGCGGCGGGGAGGCGACGGCTAGCGTGGACTGCAGCGCCGTTGTGCTCGCCGACGTGTTCCGCGCGGTGGACGGGGCTGGTCGCACCGGCGTTTCCCCACCAGTCGATGTCGTCGACCTCGAGTGTACCGGTGGCCCGGTGGCCGACCTGCTCGTCGACGGCGACACCGAGCGCGTGGCTTGCCTCGCGGGCGACGAGGTGACGGTGGATCTCGACGCGAGCGCCTCCTCCGGCTCGGGCCTGGTGTACGTGTTCACCGACAGCGAGGGCATCCGCGACCGGGGCATCGTCCCGGTGGTCGCCCGGACGTGGTTCGGCGCCGGCCCGCGCGACGTGGCGCTCCTGGTGGTGGAGCCCGACGGATGCGGCAGCGTCGCCAGCGCAACGGCATGGGTGGGCGAGGACGACGGCGAGCCCACCGGGCCGGTGGAGGTGTCGGTGGCCGCCACGAGCGTGGCCACCGGCGGCAGCACCACGGTGACCGCCGCCGCCACCGACTGCAACGGCGACGTGGCGAGCGGGCAGCTCCTCTTCGCGAGCGTCGACCTCGGCAGCACCAGCGCCGCCAGCACGGGCGCGGGGCTCGCCATCACGCTGGACGGCAGCGGCGAGGGCAGCTTCACGTGGAGTTTCACCGCCGGGCACGCCGGCGTGGCCACGGTGCGGATGGGCTCGGCCAGCGCCGGGGGCTACGGCGACAGCACGGTGACGGTGACCCAGGACAGCGCCCGCCCTCACGTGGTAGCCGCGAGCGCCAGCGGCGTGGAGACGGAGGAAGTGACGACGATCGTGGTGAGCTTCGACGAGGACATGCTCGAGAGCGCGAGCGCCGACGTGTCGCTCTCCGGCCCCTCGGGGGCGGTGAGCACCACGCAGTCTCTCGGCGGCGACACGCTGACCATCACCCCGGCGAGCGCCATCGACCCGAGCCTCGGCACCTACACGCTCACGCTCGGGACGGGTTTCCGCGACGAGGCCGGCAATCGCCTCGCCGGCGACTGGAGCAGCGGCGCCGCCGCGTTCACCACCACCTTCGGCAACGTGCCCGACGCGCTCCCCCTCGTGGCCGGCTGCGCCTACGACCTGGAGCTCTTCCGCCCCGATGGCGACGATGGCATGGGCGAGGAGGCCGACGGCGTGACCATCACCCCAGTGACCAGCGGCGCGCCGCAGTGGTGGTGGCTCCGGGTCGAGGACGGCACGGGCGCCCAGGTGCGCAGCGACCGGGCGACCGGCACCGACGCCGACGTCACCTGGGACGGCCGGGGCGACGACGGGTTCATCGTCGCGAGCGGGGAGTACACAGTCACCCTCTCGCCCATCGACGCCTACGGCAACATCGGCACCGCCTGCTCCTCCGCCGTCGTCGTCGAACACCGCCTGGAGCTGCCGTGAACCAGGACGACACCTGGCGCCTCGCCGAGCTGGGGCAGCGCGCCGCCGAGCTGGTACACCAGCTGCGACAGCCGCTCTTCACCATCCGGGGATTCGTGCAGCTCGCGGAGAAGGATCCCGCCGCCGCCGCCGAGCACCTGTCGGCCGCCCGCGCCCAGCTCGACGTGCTCGAGTCGCTGGTCAACGGCTGGGCCGAGCTGTCGCGCGCGCCCGGCGCCACCGACGTGTTCTTCGACGCCCGGGCGCCAGTGGAAGGCGCGGCGGTCGTCCTGCGCCACCGGGCGCAGAGCCTCGGCGTCCACTTCGACGTGGCCTCGGGGCGCGGCTGGCTGGTGCGCGGCTCGCCGCAGGCGCTCCAGCAGGCGGTCGTCAACCTCGGCCAGAACGCGCTCGACGCCATCCGCGGTCGCGACGCGGCATCGCTCACCATCCGCGTGGAGGAGGAGCTGATCGTGGTGGAGGACAACGGGCCCGGCCTCGCGCCCGAGGTGGAGGCGAGGCTGTTCCAGCCCTTCCTCACCACCCGCGCCGAGGGCACCGGGCTCGGACTCTCGGTGGCGCGGGCGATGGCGGCGCGCTGCGGGCTGTCGCTGGAACTCGAGCGGGCGCGGCCGGGGGTGCGCTGGGTGCTGCGCGCGGGCTGAAGCTACTCGCCGAGGTGGAGGCCGATGCCGCCGCCGCCGATGAAGCGCGGCGAGGCGTCTTCCAGCTCGGTGCGGAAGCCCGCCTCGATGAAGTAGCGGGGCGTGACATACCAGCGGAGCTCCAGCCCGGCGCCCACCACGCCCACCAGCCGGTTCTGGGCCTCGCGGCTGGCCTGGGCATCGCCGGCGCCCTCGGCGGTGGTGATCTCTCCGCCCGGCGCGCCCTCGTCGAGGATGCGCCCGCCGGCGCTCACGGCCAGGGCGGGGCGGAACTTCTCCCAGTTGACGCCGAAGCTCACGCGGCTGGCGAAGTTCCAGCGCGCCTCCGACTCGTCGCTGCGGGTCCACCCGAGCCGGTCGACGCCGATGCCCACGTTGGGATGTACGAGCCACTCGCCGGAGAGACCGGCGATGTAGGGCGAGGTGCCGCCCACGGTGGGATCCCACCCCGCGTAGGTGCTCAGGGTGCCGCCGCCGCGCGGCCGGCGTTCTTCGAGGCGATTGGCGTTCCACGTCGCATCGGCGATCGAGGCGCCGTAGAGCGCCGCCGCGCCCAGGGCCAGCGGGTCGGGGCCGGTGATCGAGCCGGTGAAGAAGGCGTCGTCGGGGATGCCCACGCTCCCGCCGAAGAGGAGGAAGGTACTGGCAAGGTAGAGGGCGCCCTTGCCCCACTGCCCGTTGAACATCTGGCCACCGCCGGGGATGAGGCCGGAGATACCGCCGGCAACGAGCGGCGAGTGGCGGAGGTCGCGGGGGTTGACGACCTTGTCCCACGTGCTCTGGTGCTCCTTCGCGAAGCGCTGGAACTCGGCCACGTCGAAGTAGACCGCGCCCTTGCCCTTGGCGCTCTCCGCGGAGATCGGGGCGAGCTGCGACACCGGCACGCGGGCGCCGTCGGCGAGCATCACCTCGGCCTCGCGGAGTTCTTTCCCCGCCATGACGCGGACCTTGTAGTGCCCGGGCGCCAGCGCGAGCGTCACCGGCGCGCCGCCCTCCTTGGCCACCTCGGCCACCGGGGTGCGATCCGGGAGGCGGATGACCGTCACTTGCCCCGCCAGGTCGGCCGGGAGCGTCACGTTGGCGCGACCCTTGTCCACGCGGGTGAGCGCGAGCGCGCCAGTGCCGTTGATGCGGTAGTCGTAGTTCGGGTGCTGCGCGCCGGCGTTGGTGCCGCCGGTGTGATCGACCACGCGCGCGTAGGCGTAGTCGTAGGCCTCGTGCAGGGTCACGGCGCCGTCGTCACGGTCGGCAGCGCCGCGCAGGCCCGAGATGAGGTAGTGCGTGAAGAAGCTACCCCTAAGGGTGTCAGATTCCTGCGCTGTCTCGTCGGCGCTGGCGGCGGTGATCCACGCCTCGCCCTCGGCGGCGAGGCGATCGTCCACCATGAAGGGCTGGCTGAGCTGGGCGCCCTTGAGTCGGGTGATCGTCCCCGAGCGGCAGGCGTCGAGCACGCCGAGCTTGACCTCGGACTGCATGCCGCGGATGTCACTCCGCAGGGCCTCGAAATCGTAGATGTCGGCGCCGATGCGCAGCCCGCGCGCGTCGGCGTGCCCCGAGTAGTAGAACAAGAAGAGGTCGTCGTCGAAGTTCCCCGCCGTCTCCTCGTGGGCGTGCAGCGCCGCCCTGAGCTCCGACTCGCTGGGCGCGTAGAGCACGGTGACGTACACCGGGTCGAAGCCGCCGAGCTCCACCAGCAGGTCGGCGAAGCGCTGCGCGTCGGTCTCGGCGTAGCGAAGCGGCTCGAGCCCGCTGCCGCCCACGTTGGCGCCCACGATCACCGCGTGACGCAGTACCGACGCGGAGGCGAGGGCAGCGAGGAGGAGGCTCAAGCTCAGTCCTTCCGTAGCACCAGCGACGTCACGATAGCCCCGTCCATTCGCACCGGGTTCCTCGACAGCGCGGTTTTCACCGCCTCGGGGTCGAGCCGGGTGTCGGAGAGCAGCGCGAAGAAGGCCTGCTCCCCCTTGCTGTCGTCGAGCGTGAGCGCGAAGGGGGCGCTCTGGAGGCCGCGCGCGCCGGCGGCGATGGTGGCGTACACCTCGACGACGCCGTCGCTGTCGCGACCGGCGAGGGTGACGAAGTTCTTGCCGAGCGCGTCGTAGCGCAGCTGCACGCGGGCGCCGGCGCCGAGCGACTCTCCGGGGTACACCGGTCGCTCGCTCTCGCCGGCCTCGACCCAGGCCTCGAGCCGGGGGATCGACGCGCCCTTGGTCCGAGTGGTTGCCTTCTTCGTGGTCGGCGCGGGCGCGGCGGGCTCGGGCGCCACCACGGGCTCTGGTGTCGCGACCGGATCGGCATCGCTCACGACATCCACCTTGGCGGGAAGCTCGGCGGGAGCTGTCTCGTCGACGGGGGTGGAGGTGGTGGTCGTGGTCGCCGGGAAGAGCGCGAGGAGCACGATCGCCGCCGCCAGGAGTGGCATGGCGCCGAGCGCCACGCGCTGCCACCGGGGACGGGCGATCGCCAGGGGGACGGGCATCGCCTCGAAGTCGCGGCGGACCTCGGCCTGGTGGCCGAGACGGGCCTGGCAGAGCGCGCAGCCATCGACGTGGGCCTGGCAGCGAGCGGCCTCCTCGGCGGGCAACTCGCCGAGGCGGAGCTGGTGAAGTTTGAGGGTCGAGACGTGACTCATGCGTCCTCCATCCAGGGAGGCGGGTTGTCGCGCAGCGCCGCGCGGAAGGTCGCGATGCGCTTGCGCACGGCAGCGCCGGAGAGGCCCACCATCTCGCCCGCCTCGTCGTGGGTCATGCCGTCGACGTAGTGGTAGACGAGGCACTCGACGGTCTTCTCGTCGGCGCCGTCGACCAGCTCGTCGAGCAGCTGCCGCACCGCGAGGGCGTCGAGGACCGACTCCGAGGAGGGCAGCGGGGGCAGCTCCTCCACCGGGTCCTCTGGGCGGCGGCGACGCGAGCGAAGGCGGTTGAGGCAGGTGGTGGTGGTGATGCGGTACAGGAAGGTGGAGGGGGTGGCGTCGCCGCGAAAAGAATCGCGGAAGCGGTGCAGTTTGAGGAACACGTCTTGCATCGCGTCGGCAGCGTCAGCATCGTTGCGAAGGATGGTGCGGCAACGGCCGAGCACGAGGTCGCCGTAGCGGCGGTAGAGCGCGGGGATGTCGAGGTCGCCATGCACGGTGGGCGCTGAGCTACGTACCGGGTTGTCCCTCGATTCGGGAGGGGACGGCAACAAGCGCAGCGCCGGGCGTGGCTCCCCCATCGGCCGGGCGGCCGCGGGGGAAGGAGGCATCGACGCCCTCGCGCTCACTCGCAGTCGTCGCCGCCGCCGCCGGTCGGGGCCTCGGCGTTGACGGTGATGGCGGCCTCGATGAGCAACACGTCGCTGCCGACGTGGAGGAGGATGTCGACCTCGTCGGCCACGGCGGCGGTGGCCTCGACGGTGACGGTGAGGATCAGCTCCTCGCCGCGGTTCTGCTCGGCGAGCAGGCTGGCGGGGCCGAAGACCTCCACCGACTCCACGGTGCCGAGGTCGAAGTTCTCCGCCGTCACGGTGGCGATGAAGGTGCTGCCTGCCTCCACCTCGGAGGGGTCGATGGAGAAGCTCGGGTCGGGCACGGACAGGCCGGCGGTGTCGTCGCTCACGTCGATGTCGTCGTCGCACTCGTGGTCCTTGCAGCGCTCGACGTCGTCGTAGATGATGCAGCCGCTGCCGAGCAGGGCCACGAGGGGGAAGTGGCGGAACATGGCGTCTCCAGGCTTGGGGTTGGGCGACCGCGGCCGTCGCACGCCCTACCGACACCGCTGGCCCGGGGAGGCGCTACCGGCCGGGAGACAATAGGAGGCGAATTCTGCGTCCGCGTGCCGGGAGTTCAATGTCCAAGCCTCAGAAGGCGTATAAAAACCTAGCTTTCCTCAATAGCCCCGCCGCCCGGCACGTGCGGATCCTGTGCGAGTACGAGGAGCCCCGCGACCGCTTCCACAAGGAAGGCGTGCGCGACACCATCGTGATCTTCGGCTCCGCCCGCGTGAAGCCGCGCGAGGTGGCCGCCCAGCTCCTGGCGGATGCCCGGGCCGGGGGCGACGCCGCCGCCATTCGCAAGGCCGAGCGGGGCGTGCGCCTGTCTCGCTACTACGAGGACAGCCAGGCGCTGGCTCGGCGCCTCACCGAGTGGAGCATGAGTCGCGACCCGAAGCTGCGGAAGTACCTGATCTGCACCGGCGGCGGGCCCGGCATCATGGAGGCGGCCAACCGCGGCGCGGCCGACGTGCCGGGTGGGCGCACCGTGGGCCTCGGCATCTCGCTGCCCTTCGAGGAGAACGTGAACCGCTGGGTGGATCCCGACCTGGCCTTCGAGTTCCACTACTTCTTCATGCGGAAGTACTGGTTTGCCTACCTCGCCAAGGCGATGGTCATCATGCCTGGCGGCTACGGCACGCTCGACGAGATGGCCGAGATCCTCACGCTGCGGCAAACCAAGAAGATCACCAAGAAGCTGCCGATGGTGCTCTTCGGCAGCGAGTTCTGGGACGAGGTGCTCGACATCGAGGCCCTGATCCGCTGGGGTACCATCTCCGAGGCCGATCGCGAGCTGATGCACCACAGCGACAGCGTCGACGACGCCTTCCACTTCCTCACCACCGCCCTCGATGCCATCGAGAAGGAGCACGCCAAGTGACGCCCTGGGGAATCCGCAATCGCATCAAGTCCGCGCTCGGGCGCGGCGGCCAGAAAGAGAGCGACGAGCGCCTGCGCGTCACGCTGGTGATGCCCGACGGCCAGAGCCACGAGGTCGACGCCGAGCCACGGTACACGCTGGTGATGGCGTCGCAGTCGCTGGAAACGCCTATCGCCACCGGCTGTCCCGACGGCGGGTGCGGCAGCTGCGCGGTGGACGTGATCGACGGGCGCGGGCTGGCCGAGCCCACCGAGTCGGAGAGCAAGCTGCTCAAGGAGAAGTGCAAGCCGGGCCAGCGGCTCGCCTGCCACGCGCGCATCACCGGGAGCGGGGCGGAGGTGAAGGTCTACAGCGTGTGGTCGATGGACCAGACGCGGGGGACGTGACAGGCTGGAGGCTGGAGGCTGGAGGCTGGAGGCGGGAGGCTGGAGGCGCGTCGTGACCTCTACTGGCTCGAAACCTCCACCCGCTCCTTCGCCGACACGGTGATCGACGGGCCGGCGAGGCCCATGTCGCCCTGCACCAGGGTGCCGCTGTTGGTGCCCATCACCGTTTGCTGGACCGACACCTCGTTGGCCTTGGCGGTGAGCTTGCCGCCCTGCGCGGAGGCGAGCGTGACGCGCGCGGTGCCACCGGGCGCGGAGACGGTGGTGGTGCCGGTGAGCACCACGCCGCTGTCTTGCACGAGCTTGGCGTCGCCGCCGGCGGCGCTGACGGCGGCGCTGGTGTAGGCGCCATCGGCGTAGACGCCGCCAGTGCCGCTCGAGATCTTCAGCGCCCCCGAGCAGCCCGTCACCTGCACCCAGCCTGAGCCGGACTGGGTGACGGTGAGGCCGGTAGTGCCCTTCGGGATGTTGACCGTGAGCGGGACGTCGGCGCCGGTGACGCCGGAGGTCTTCGACGGCACGCGGGTCTTGACCCAGCCCGACTTGCTGTCGCCGCCCACCGACAGGCCGATGCCCTTGCCGAAGGCCTCCATCGGGGCCTCGGCGGTGCCGTAGACCGTGTAGGGCAGCCGCGCCGAGAGCTTCTCGGTGTCCATGCAGCGCACCGAGACGTTGCCGCCGCTGTGGCTCACCGTCACCGGCTTGGTCGCGACGTAGCCCGCCGCCGTTTCCGACAGGCCGCCCTCGTAGGTCATGTCGCCCACGGTGCCCTCGGTCTCGGTGGCAAGGGCGAGGCTGTACGCGATGAGCATCGGGTCTCCGGGCAGGGACCGCTCATAACGCGCGGCCCCCGCGGGCCGTTCCCCGGGGGGGCACGCGTTAGTTTCGCGCTGATGTTCACCCGCCCACTCTGCGATCTCCACATCCACGTGGGGGCCAGCGTCGCCCCCCCCTCACGCCGCGCCTTTGCGGCACGGCTCCGGGGGCGGGCTCCGGCGGCCTCGCGCGCTTGCCGCGCGCGTCGCTGCGAGCCTCGCGACCGGCCGCCTGCGCGGGGGCGACGCTGGCATTCTGGCGGGAGTGTCTGACCCATGTTCACCCGCCCCCTCTGCGATCTCCACATCCACGTGGGGGCCAGCGTCGCCCCCCACATCATGTGGGCCATCGCGCACTCGCAGGGCTTCAAGCTCCCCACCAAGGACTACTTCGAGTTTGTGGAACTGATCACGGTCAACCCCAAGAAGGTGAAGTCGCTCGAGGACTACCTGAAGATCATGCACGAGTGGACGGAGCGCATCCAGTCCTCGCCCTCGGCGATCGAGCGCAGCGTGTACGAGATCATCGGCAAGGAGTACCGCGGCAGCCTCGTGGGACGGATCGAGCTGCGTTTCAACCCGATGAAGCGCAACCTCGGGGGCGAGCGCGACCTCGACCACATCATCCACGCCGCCATCCGCGGCATGGATCGCGCCTGCCTGGAGTATGGCGTGGAGGCCGGCCTCATCTTCTGCCTCGCCCGCGAGTTCGACCCGCACCTCAACGAGATCCTGCTCGAGAAGGCCATCCGCTACAGCGAGCGGGGTGTGGTCGGCATCGACGTGGCCGGTCCCGAGTCGCACACCATCGAGCTCGACGACTCGGTGGCGCGCTACGAGAAGCTCTTCCAGCACGCGCGCGAGGCGGGGCTCGGCACCACCATCCACACCGGGGAGACGGCCGCGAGCGGCGCCGATGGCGTGATCGCGGTGATCGATCGACTCAAGCCCAACCGTATCGGCCACGGCATCCGCGCCGCCTACTCCGACGAGGCCCTGAAGCGCCTCGCCGACACGGGCACCCTGCTGGAGATCTGTCCCACGTCGAACCTGCACACCCGCGCGGTGCGGCACCTCGAGGAATTCCGGTACATCCTGGGTGCGCTCCAGGACCGGAAGATCCCGTTCAGCATCAACACCGACGGCACCTACCTCTGCCGCACCAACCTGCGGCGCGAGTACAAGCTGCTCATCGACGCGGAGATCCTCACCGGGGCCGACGCCGACGCGTGCAACGAGGCAGCGTACAACGCGAGCTTCATGGCCCGGGCGTGATCGACGCGCGGCTCGGCGAGGCCGCCCGGGCCGAGGCGGCCGCCACCGAGGCCGGAGCGCGGGTGTTCGCGCTGGCCGAGGCGGCGGGCGTGGGCCTGTCGCATTTCGAGTACCACGTGGCTCTGCCCGACCCCTGGGCGCCGGAGGGCCGGCCCGACCTCGGCGAGGTGGGCGGATGGAGCAACGGCGTCTTGCCGGAGGCGAAGTTCCGGCACTTCCGCCTCGACCGGCCCCTTGGCAGCTTCCACCCCGGGCAACGCGGGAAGTGGACCGCCCACGAGCTGTGCCACCAGCTGGTGGGCTTCGCCTGGTGGCCGGGCATGTCGCGACTGCACGTGGCCACCATGGCGCGGATCGCCGAGGCGCTGCCCGTGGCGCTCTGGTACTTCTTCGACGACGCCGGCCGGGCCCGTTGCCTCGAGCACGCCGGCGCCGACGCCTTCTCCGAGCCCTTCTGCCGCGCCTGCGAGCGGCTCGCCGCCGCAGGCCCCGCCGACGATCCCCATGGGGCCGCTCGAGTCGACGCGGGCCGGGCGTTCCTGTCTCGCGAGATCGACGGGGCGCTGCGCGGGCTCGCCGAGGGGCGCGTGATTCACACGCCGTGGAACAGCATCGATCTCGCTTCCGACGGCCTCGCCTGGTCGAGCGCTCACGGTGCCCGCCTGCAGAGCGCGGCCTTCGCCCAGTGGATGGAGGCCTTCCGCGGCTGGGGCAGCGGCTGGCGACGCTCCCTCGACGACCTGGTGGCCGGCATCGACTCGCTCGCGGGACACCTCGCGGGTGGTGCCCCCCCCGTGGTGCCGGTCTGCGCCCCGGCGGAGCGAGCTGCCGCCGACTTGGCATGGCGCTTCCTCGTGATCCGGCGCGCGCTGGCCACGCGTAACAAGAAGGGGAGGGACTTCCTCGATCGCGTGCTCCTTCGCCTGAAGGACGGCGAGCCGGCGGCCAGCGTCGCGGCGGCCTACGTGGAGGCGCCCCGGGGACTCCCCGGCCAGGAGGTGGCCTGCGCCGTGGGCTACGCGCTCGGGCCCGGGTCTACCCTCGGGCTCGGCTTCGAGCAGGTGGCCCAGGGCATCGAGAGCGCGCTCCCCGCGACCGTGGCCAGCCTGCGCCAGCGCGGCCAGCTCGAGGAAGCGCAGGCACGCTTCTTCGCGGGCGACCGTGCCGTGCGACGGCCGCTCGCCCGGCGATTTGCCGATAGCCTCGCCGGGGGCGTGGTCGAGGCGGAGCTGGCGAGCCTCGAGGCCGCGCTGGCCGACCCGGGCCAGGCCCCCCTCGAGGCGCTGTCCCTCGCGCCCGATGTCCACGATGGCACCCCCCTCCGGCTAGGCACTGGCGTGGAGATCGTGACGACCGAGCATGACGTGGTACCGATGTTGCAGGGCTTCACCGCGCTGCCCGGGCCGGCCACGGCGCTGGTGGTGCGCGGGGCCGATGGACTGCCGCGCCTGGTCCCGCTCTCGGCGTGGGCGGCGCGCCACTGCGAGCGCATGTG
>VGRQ01000070.1 GCA_016875315.1 Deltaproteobacteria bacterium
GCCCGCGATCTTCTGGTCCTCGATGTCGATGCGCAGCTCGCTGGCCCGCACGCCCTGGAAGGCAGGGAAAACGGTGATGGTGCCGCGTTCGTAGGCGGCTTCCAGCGTTTCCGGCAGCATGCGCGCGTCGACCACGATGTCGGCGCCGGCGCGGAAGGGGTCGGCCACGCTCTGGCCCGAGGGCGACCACGCCAGGATCACCAGCACGTCGACCTTGGCGCGCAGCTCGGCGATCGCGGTGGCGGCTTCCTTCGCGGGACGGATGACGTAGGGCGCGAGGTCGGCCATCGTGGCGGCCTCGCCGGTGATCCCGGTGAAGCCGATGCGCACGCCGCCCTTGTCGACGATGCGGTAGGGCTCGATGCCGGGGCCCACCACCTGGGCCGACACCAGGGGCAAGGCGCCGACGGTCACGTCGACGCCCGAGGCGCGCAGGGCCACCAGCCCCGCCACGTCGTGCGCGCTCACGTTGATCGCGCTCCAGGGCACCTCGCGCATGCCGCGGAACATCCACTGGTCTTGCAGGGCCACGTCGGGCCGGAGCTGGCCCACGTAGTCCATCGCGTCGGTGAGCCAGTAGCCGGCGTGCGCCACCACGGAGGGCGCCGGGGCGGCATTGCGCTCGGCCTCCACGTAGCCAAGGAAGCGAGCGAGGGAGCCACGGGGGCGCTTGATGCAGGCGCAGGGCTCGAGCGAGCCGCGGTGCTCGCCCACGGTGAAGAGCACGAGGTCGGCCGGCGCGGTGCTGGTGCGCTGGTCGAGCTCGCGCAGGGTGGCCAGCTCGGAAGTGACCCCCGCCGGGATGGTCGTGGCCCAGGGCGGCTCGGTGTCGAGGGCGAGCGCGAGGGTGGCGGCGAGGAGCACCGGTGTTCCTATCTCTCGTCGACCAATCTGAAGGCGAAGTTGATGTCGAAGTGGACGGCGACCGGGTCGGGCTGGATCGGGTACCAACGCCACTGCATCGCGGCCTCCTCGGCGGCGGCGAAGAAGGGGTCGGGGCAATCCCGGCGCGTGACCGAGGTGGGGACGCCTTCCTCGTCGATCTCGAGCCCGATGACGCAACTCACCTCGTGGCGCCTGCGGGGATCGACGGGCCACTTCGGCGTCACTCGTCTCTTCAACTGCACCTCGCTCCAGTGGACGGAGGTGGACCCGGTCTCGACGGGTGTGCTGCCGCCCATGCGGCCGAGAGGGAGAGGCGGCGCGGGCGCGGTGTCGGGAGTCAGTACCCCCCGAAACCCGAGGTATTGCAGGCGACCGAGTTGGCTCAGGACCGCGTCCCACGGCTCGTCATCGGCGGGCCGGAAGAACACGTCGCTGGGCCCGGCGCCCGGGGCGGGCAGCGTGGCCCGCGACACCGCCACCTCCCGCGTGCGCAGCATGATGGCGCCGGCGAAGGGCGCGGTCACGGCGAAGCTCAGCGTCGCGTCGCTCCCGGGGGGCACCAGCGCATTGATGGCCTGCGCCACGCGCGCGAAGGGGGCCTCGCGGTCGGCGCGGATCACCCACTGCGGCGACGTGCCATCGACGGCTTCCGGCCGATGCAGGGTGAGCGGGCCCCCGCTCGGCACGACAATCTCCTGGCGTAGACGCTGGTAGATGTCCGACGAGTAGCCGGGCGAGGGCAACACGGGGCCGGCGGCGCTCTCGGGCACCGCCTCGCTCACCGGCCACTCCGGGAAAGCGCTGCCGTCGCGTTGCACCACCACCCGGTAGGACTCGCTCGCGGCCGGCCAGCGCCAGGCGAGCAGCTCGCGGGCGGGGTCGTCTACCTGCATCGGCACCCGGACGAGGGCGTCGCCCGACTGGCCGTGGGCCGGGAGGAAGATGGCCACCTCGACCCCATCGAGCCTCTCGGGCATCGGGACGCTGCTCGTGGACGAGGGCGTGGTGTCGACCGCCACGCCCCTCGGGACGCCGTCGCTGCCGACGGTCACCACGGCGCGGAATGGGATCGTGGTCGCGAGCTCGGTAGTGCTCGCCGGCGCGTCGCCCCGGTGCGGCGGCAAGGCGCCAGGCCGCCAGCCGTAGGCCAGCACCTCGCTCGGCACCGTCCCCGGGGGCGCGAACACCTGCGTCCAGGTGTAGCCGGCGAGGCTGAGCGTCACGCCGTCGTACACGAGCGCCGGCCACTCGGTGCCCCGGGCCGCGTCGGCCGCCGCCACCACCAGCTCGGGCGGGCAGTCCGGCTGGGTGCGCAGCCCCGCTACCATCCCGTCGATCACGATGGCGCCCATCTCGCAGGCCACGGCCGGTCCCGCGTGTCCCTCGGGCCAGACCGGCGGGAAGCTCGGCAGGCGCAGGCTCTCCGGGGCTAGCTCGGCCTGGACGAAGGCGGGGGTCGGGTCGGGAGTGGGCACGCGGCGCGAGCCTCGTCGTACCCGGTTACCCGCCCGCGTGCGTCGTTTCCTCCCCGCGCTACTGCTCGTGCTGGGGCTCGCCGGGCACCTGTTCTTGCAGGCGCGGCCGGCGCTGGAGAAGATCGAGGCGGGCGGGGCCGGTCGCGACTACGCCTCGTACTACTACGCGGTGCAGGTGGCCGCCGAGGGGGGCGATCCCTACGACACCGCCGCGCTCTCTGCCCGGGCGGCGGCGGATCGCACGCGCAAGGCGGTACACCCTTTCTTCTACCCGCCGCCGTTCTTGCTCTCGGCCTGGTGGTCGCGACCGCTCACCCTCGCCGAGGGGTACCGGCAGACCTTCTTCATCAACGAGGCGATGCTCGCGGGCTGCCTCGCCGCGGGCGCCTGGGGCCTCGGCGTGCCCCTCTGGGCGATCGCGCTGCTGTTGTGCACGTGGACACCCATCCCCGACAACGCCTGGATGGGACAGGCCAACCTCTGGGCGCTGCTCCCGGCGCTCCTGGGGCTGGTGCTCGCGGAGCGGCGTCGAGACCGCGCGGCAGAGATCGCGGCGGGGGTGCTCGTCGGCACCGCCGCGATGATGAAGATGTCGCCGGCGCTGTTCCTGGCGTGGTGGGCGCTGCGTGGCCGGTGGGTGCCGGCCGGCTCGGCCGTCGGCACGGCGATCGCGCTGTCGGGGGTGGCGCTCGCGGTGGTCCCCCTCGACGCGCAGCTTCGGTTCTACACCGAGATCCTGCCGGGCTTCTCCAGGGGCGACTACCACGGCCTGTCCGTCCCCATCTCGCTCCCCGCCAACCACTCCATCCCCGACCTCTTCGACCGGGCCTTCCCCTCGGCCGGTCGCCTGCTCTCCGACAGCGCCCGCCACGCCAGCGCGGCCACCTCGCTCGGCCTGCTCGGGCTGTGGGCGTGGTTCGCGCGCAAGGCCACCGACCCGGGCGCGGCGCTGATGGCGCTGGCGGTACTGATGGTCGCGGTGCCGGTGTACACCTACGAGCACCACCTCGTTTTCCTCGTGGTGGCGATGGGGGTCGCGGCCGGACGGGTGGCCGCCGAGTCGCGACACGCCTCGCGTGGCACGGCGATCGCCCTATGGGTGCTCCTCGCCCTGTGCTGGTTCGTGCTCGCCTGGCCGCTCACGTGGCTGCGCGCGGTGGAGAAGCTCCTTCCGGCGGGGCTGTCGTGGCTCACCCGGGAGTCGAAGACCATGGGCGAAGGCCTGTTGTTCCTGCTGCTCCTCCGCGCCTCGGTTCAGCCGAGCCGCCAGAAGTAGCGCTCCACGCTGCGGTCGGGGTCGTCGAGCACGCGGGTGTGTCCCATGCGGAATCCCTCGCTCATGTAGAGCTGGTGGGCCTTGCGGAAGCGCACGTCGCTCCACAGCTCGGTGCGCTCGAAGTCGCCCCAGCGCATCGCGAGCGCGAGGATCTCTCGGGCCAACCCGAGGCGTCGCCCGCGCGGGGCCACGTACATGCGCTTGATGCAGCGCGCGCCGCCGGTCGGGACCACGCCGCCGCAGGCCACGATGCCGGCGTCGTCTTCCATCACCCAGAAGGCGCCGCCGGCGTAGCTGGCCACGGGGTCTTCGAGGTCGTCCTCGAACTCGGGGTCGTAGCCGAGGCCGTGTTCCTCGTAGATGGCGCGGACGTGGGCCTTGATGTCGTCACCGGGGGCGAGGGGGCGGAGGTTCATGGCGCCGCGGGATATCCCCGGGGCGATGTTGTTGTGGACCGCGCTGCTGCTCGCCGACGTCCCCATCGAGGCCTGGGCGCGACCTGTCGACGTGTCGTCGGCGCGCGTGCGCGAGGCCGCCGAGCAACTGGCCCTCGGCGCCGAGAGCGTGGCCAGCGCCGGGCGGCTGGAGCGCCTCGCGGAGCTGCACACCGACGCGGCAGAGCTACGCACCCGCGCCGCCCAGCTCGAGGCGGCGGCGGCGCGCGAACCCTAGAACTCGTCCAGTTCCTCGTCGGGCCCGCCCACGGTGGCCTCGGGCAGCGTGGGGTCGCAGAACACGATGTAGTACTTGTTCTCGGTGAACTTCGACTCCTGGTCGAGCCACTCCGACCACCTCGGCAACTGCGGGTCTTTTTCCTTGTCGTCGACCCGCACCAGCCGCGGCTGCGACTGCCGGGAGCCCACGCACTGCTTGAAGCGCGCCGCGCGCTTGCTGTCGAGCATGCCGCTCACCTCGTCGCGACACTCGGCCAGCTTCTTGCGGTTGCCCTTCTCGCACACGGCCAGGATCACGTCGCTGCGGAAGCTCTGCCAGCGGGCGTCGGTGGTCTCGCCGCGCGACACGCGAGTTTCCTCGCGCGCCACCCGCGTTTCTTCCTGCGACTCGCTCAGCTCCCCGCGCAGGCGCTCCTGCTCCACGCGCGCCTCCTCGAGCTGCACGGTGAGCTCGGCCAGCTCGGCCTGCTTGGCCTCGAGCTCCTTCTTCAGCGCCGCCGACTGGCCCTTGGCCTTCTTGACCTTCAGCTCCAGCACGGCGATCTCCTCGCCCTTCGACGACACCGCGCCCTCGAGGTCGACCACCTTCTTGCTGGCGGCCTCGAGCTCGCTGCGGGCGGCCTCTTCCTTCTTCGCGGTTTCCGCGAGCAGCTCCGAGTACTTGCGCTCCGCGTCGTCGAGCTTGGCGATCAGCTCGGCCCGAGAGAGCGCGCCCTCAGGTCGCGACAGGGTTTCCGGGTCGCGCATGTACTCCACGACCTGGGCACCCACGACGCCGAGCACGGCGCCGAGGACGAGAGCCACGCCGTGCGTGACGATCTGGACGAGACAACCCCCGGCGCGGCCTCCGCCGGGCTCGGGGGAATCGTCGAAACTGGACAAGGGCGCTCCCAGGGAGGGCGGCCAAGTAACCGGATCGCGGCCGATCGCGACGCCGATGCCATGGTCCGGCCTCTCCCCACCACGGGTTGCGCGCCACATTCTGCTAGTAGTTTCAATAGCTTATCGAGTTTGGCATGGTCCCTGCATCTACTCCCGGCGCAACCCCGAGGATCACCGTGTCGAACAAGTTTCCGCTTCTTCTTGCTCTTTTCGCCCTCGTTGCCTGCGAGGATCCCATCACCACCGTCCCCGTGCCCGAGAGCGAGCCGGCCCTGCAAAACGGCGTGTACGTCCTGAGCGTCGACAAGATCATCGAGCTCGACTGCGACGTCAGCACCCGCGAGATCTCCAACTGGAAGGCTGAGCTCGGCCTCGCCATCAAGGGGCGCGAGGCCCGCGGCCGGCTCGACGGCATCGAGCTGGAGGGCCAGGCCAAGGGCGCCTTCGTCTACCTCGACGGCGAGATCCCCTCGGGCGAGGAGCCGAGCCGCCCGCCCCGGGACCGCGAGGACCACGGCGAGGACAGCGGTGGCGAGGACATCGACGAGGACGAGGAAGCCTCGGAGAAGTGCGAGGGGGAGGACGTGGAAGACGTCGACGTGGACGAGCCTGCGCGCGCCGCTGGCGTGTCGCTCGACCTCGAGGCCCAGAGCCGTCGCGAGGCCCGCGGCGTGTTCGTGGTCGACGTGCCCGGCTGCTTCGCCGAGCTGAAGGTGCGGGCGGTGTACCAGCACGCGCTCGAGGAGGGCCCCGTGGTCGTCGAGATGGAGGAGGAGATCGAGCCCGAGGAGGAGGAGGAGGAGAACCCCTGCGGCAAGGACGAGGACTGCGGCTAGCGCCGCCTACTGGCCCTGCTCGTCGTGAATCTTGATGAGCGCGAGGAGCAGGGCCATCAGCACCGGGCCGACGAGGAGCCCGATGAGGCCGAAGGCGAGCAAGCCGCCGAAGACCCCGAGGAAGACCAGCAGCGTGGGCATCTCGCTCCGCCCGCGCACGATGACCGGCTTGACGAAGTTGTCGACGGTGCCGGTGAGCGCGAGCGACCACAGCGTGACGATCAGGGCGGCGTCGGCGTTGCCCCGGAGGAGCAACAACAGCGCGATCGGCACCCAGGCCGCCGCCGAGCCCACCAGCGGCACGAAGGCGAGCACCCCGGTGAGCACGCCAAAGAGCACGGGACGGTCGACCCCGGCCACGCGGTAGCCGATGCCGGCCACCACCCCCTGCAGCGCCCCGGCCATGAGCCCCGCGAGCACCACGTTGCGGGCGAAGTGCGCGAAGACATCGAAGATACGGCGGGTCTGGTCGCGCTCCAGCGGGCTGTGACGCAGCACCCACACCGCCAGTTCCGGGCCGCGGGCGAAGGCGGTGGCCAGCGCCACGTAGAAGATGGTGAGCTTCAGCACCGCCCTCGCCGTGAGCCCGAGCAAGCCGGGGACGATGTCGCCGGCGGTTCGCGCCGAGTCGAGCAGCGCCGCCCGTGCCGCCGTGGTGAGCGCGGCGGTGCCGCCGGCCTGCTCGGCGAGGGTGGCCACCAGCGGGAGCTTCCCGAGGGCCTGCACCCACCCGTCGAGCTTCGCCGCGTCGAGCTCGGTCGCCAGCGCCTGGGCCAGCGCCGCCAGCTCGCGTGACACCAGCCAGGTGAGCCCCGCGACGGGCGCCACCGCGCCGGCGGTGAGGGTCAAGAGCGCCAGCAGGGTGGCCACCGGCCGGGGAAACCAGCCCCGGAGCGCCGCGTTGAGCGGCCAGGCGAGCAGCGCCGCCACGCCGGCCACCAGGAGCGCGTCGAAGAAGGGCGACACCAGCCACAGGACCACGGCCCCGGTGCCGAGGAGGAGGGCGAGGACCACCGGGGACCGGCGCGGGGGCTCCACCCCGGTAAGCTAAGTCCCGCGGGTGGGCGCCGCCGGGCGGATAGGCGATGCCATGCCCTACGCGCTGGTCTTTGGCCTCCTCTTGCCCTTCGTGGTGCGGATGAACGAGTCGTTGTCGCGGGCCATCGGCCACCTGCCCGCGTCCTTCGCCGTGCACGCGGTGGGCGCGATCTTCGGGGCGATCGCGTTCTTGCCGCTCTCCGGGGGAACGTGGTGGCAGGCGGCTCGCGGCGCGCCCTGGTGGGCCTGGTTCGGCGGCGTGGTGGGATCGGGCATGGTGATCCTCGCCAACCGCGCGGTGGGGGCGATGGGTATCGCCAGCTTCACCGCGCTCACGGTGGCGATCCAGCTCGTGTCGAGCGCCGCCATCGATCACTTCGGCTGGGTGGGGAGCCCGGTGCACCCGATGTCGCTGCTGCGCGCGGCGGGCATCGTCCTGCTCGCGCTCGGGGCCACGCTGGTGGTGCGCGGATGATCCTCCTGGCGCTCATGGGGTGCGACACGCCGGCCGCGGCGCCGCCGGACTTCCGCCTCCGGCTCGTGGAGGCGGGTCGAGTGTCGCGTCCCACGGCGATCGCCACGCCGCCGGGGGCCGACCTGCCCTGGGCAACCTCTCAACCCGGGCAGGTCTACTCCCTCGACGGCAAGCTCCGCCTCGACATCAGCGCGCGGGTCAAGTCCGGCGGCGAGACCGGACTGCTCGGGCTCGCTTTCCATCCGCGCTGGCCCGCCGACCCCCGTGCGTTTGTCAACTACACCTACCGGGACGCGGCCGGCCTCCACACGCGCATCGCCTCCTTCCGGCTCGCCGCCAGCGGCGAGGTCCTCGACCCGGACTCCGAGGTGACGATCATCACCTACGACCAGCCCTGGTCGAACCACAACAGCGGCCCGGTGGCCTTCGGCGCCGACGGCAAGCTCTATGTCACCGTGGGCGACGGTGGCTCGGGCGGCGACCCGCTCGGCACCGGCCAGTCGCGCACCGACCTGCTCGGCAGCATCCTGCGGCTCGACGTCGACACCGTCCCCTACGCGGTGCCCCCGGACAATCCCTTCGTGGGCGAGCGCGGCGTCCGGCCCGAGATCTGGGCCTACGGTGTCCGCAACCCCTGGGGCATGTCCTTCGATGGCGACACCCTGTGGTTTGCCGACGTGGGACAGGACCAGTGGGAGGAGGTGAACGTGGGCGTCCGGGGGGCCAACTACGGCTGGAAGGTCCGCGAGGGTCGCCACTGTTACGATGGCGCCCTCTGCGAGGGAGGCTTCACCGAGCCAGTGGCCGAGTACCACCACCGCGTGGGCAATTGTATCACCGGCGGCCTCGTGTACCGGGGCCCGTCGATCCCGGCCATCGACGGCCAGTATGTCTACGCCGACTTCGGCTCGGGCCGTTTCTTCGCGACCACCCGCGAGGGCGTGGTGACCGAGCTCGGCAGCTCGGGCCTCAACCCGAGCACCTTCGGGCGCGATGCGGCGGGGCGGATGTACGTCGCGGACTATGGACCGGGGGTGGTTTACCGGGTGGAGTAGGCGGAGATGGGGAATCGCCTCAGATCGCCCCCGAAGCCCGCACCAGACCCCCGGGCACGGTGAACCAGGCGTTCCCCGCGCTGTCGACCGCGATCTGCTGGATGGGATCGCCCAGCACCGCGTCGCCGGTCCACGACGTGACAATCGCGCTGGCGATGTCGTGGACGAAGAGCCCGTCCGCTGTCCCGAGGAGCACGGTGTCGTTGTATACCCGGATGGCGAGCACGCTCGAGGGCTCGTCGAACAGCGTCGTGACACTGGCGCCGGCGTCGGCGGCCACGTCTACCCGCGCGTAGCCGTACACGCTCGAGGCTGCCCACACGATCCCGTCGGCGGCGTCGAGATCCACGATGTAGATCGGCACCTCGACGTCGACCGGCCAGGGCACCCAGTACTCGTAGAGGTCGGCGCTGGTGGAGAGGTCGCCGTCGTTGGTGTAGCGCCAGCGGGAGAGCTGGTACTCGTCGCCGTTCCAGGCGTCGCCCTCCTCGGTGAAGGCCACGCCGCGACTGTAGCTGTGCGGGTGCGTGGGGTGGGCGTGCTCCTGGAACACGTCGAGGTCGGCGTCCCAGAGGCAGAGGCCCTCGTTGGTGCCCATCCACACGTCGCCCGCCCCCACGCCGTAGGGCTGCTCGCGCATCCGGTACACGCCGGTGATCTCGCTCGTCTCGTCGAAGTCGACGAGGCCGAGCGCGGTGAGGGTGCCGTCGGCGTTGGGTTGGAAGTGCTCGCCCTGGCGGCTGTCGTCGGCGTGGTGCCCCACCCACACCGTGCCGTCGCCGTGGGCCACGACGGCGCGGGGATCGGCGGTGTAGAGGCCGTCGGCCGTGCCGTAGAGCCAGGCGTTGCCGGTGCTCGGGTGAAAACGCGACAAGCCGGCCGAGGTGGCGCCCCACGCGGTGCCGTCGGCGGCGATGGAGAGCCCGTACCAGGCGGCGCCGCTGCCGAGGGTGGCCGACAGGTCGAAGGACTCGACGACCAGCTCCACCGGTCCGGTGTCGCCGCCGGAGTCGGCGGTGTCGCCCGGGTCGGCCGTGTCGCTACCCGAGTCGGCGGTGTCGGCCGCGCTGTCGGGAACGCTGTCGCTGCCAGTGTCGCTGTCGCTGTCGCTGTCGCTGTCGCTGTCTGTGTCCGCGTCGGCCTCGGGCGGCCGGCCGGTGTCTTGCACGCACAGGCCGTCGGCGTTGAACTTCTGCCCGCTGTCGCAAGTGGGCGCCTCGCACGACAGCAGCAGCGCGATCATTCGACGCTCACCCGCACGTCGTCTTGCACCGGGTCGAGGTCGTACTGCGCGTCGTCGGTGCAGCTGTCTTCCACCTGCACGATGATCGACCAGATGCCGGCCGCGTCGGGGGTCCAGGACTGGGTGAGCCCGGTGCCCACGTTGTCGTCGTTGCCGCCGTTGGGCACCACCGCCCAGAGCACGCGGAGCTGATCGACACTGTCCACCTCCGAGCTGGCCTCGGCCACGAGGCTCACCGGCTCGCCGAGCGGCAGGGTGGCGCTCGACTCCGGGCTGGTGATGGTGATCGTGGGGCCGGAGAGGCAGTGGCCCACGCCCGGCGAGGTGTCGCCGGTGCCGGAGTCGGCGCCGGGGGTGCAGGCAAGGAGGAAGAACAGCATCGGTACCGGGTAACGGGACCGGCGCGAAACTGGCGCGCGCCGCCTGGTGCTCACTTCGCCAGCGTGGCCGGGTCGATGCCGAGTTCGCGCAGTTTAGCAGCGAGTTTCTCGGTTGCGGCCATGGCCGCGTCGCGTTCGGCCGCCGCCGCGTCGCGAAGCTTCTCCATCTCGGCGAGCGAGCGGAAGGGCTGGCCGTCGGGCCGGAACATGTGCAGGGCGTCGTCTTTCACGGCGAAGCGGATGCCCAGGAGGGGGCTGGTCCATCCCTCGTCGGCGTTGACCGGCTCGAGGCGCCCGCCCTCCCGGACGAAGGCCGAGAAGTGGTTCCGCGCCTGGTCCCAGGCGTAGAACTCCTGGACGCCGTGCCGCTCGTAGAACTGGTGCTTTCGCAGTTGCTCGTTGAAGTTGCTGTTGGGCGACCACCACTCGAACACGACGGTGAGCGGCACGTCGCCTTCCTCGAACTGCTTGTACGAGCCCCGGTGGCCCTTGGGACGGCCGATCACCACGTAGACATCGGGCGCCACTCGAATCTCGGGATGCCCCTTGACCGGGTACCACAGGTGGTCGCCGGCGACGAAATGCGGCAGGCAGGCGTCGAGGTTGGACTGCGTGTCGCGGATGAACTCGAACTGCTCGGTGTTGTCGGCCATCGGCTGCCCGTCGGAGTCGGGGTACACGACCACGGGCTCGGGCGCGACAGGCTGGAGCGCGGCGGCGGTGGACATCGGGCTAGTTTATAGTCCGATCGGCTCCTCGGGGAAGACCTTCGCCTTGAGCCCGGGGTTCTTCTTCTGGATCTCGGCGTCCTGGGCGGCGTAGAAGGCCTCGACGGCGGCCTTGTCCTTCAGGGGGGCCGACGAGCCGGTGATGGCCACGTCGCCCACGCAGTCCTTGGGCAGGTGCCACTCGAAGAGGTCGACGGTGGGCTTGACCCGGGCCACCAGCTGGTCGGGCCAGGTGCGGCTGGCGCCGGTGACGGTGGCGGTATGCACCTCCACGCGGCTGTCCTTCTTGCAGGTGGCGACCTTCGACACGTACACCGCGTACTGGAGGCTGCCGTCGGCTTGCGCCACCGAGCGGTAGCGGTGGGCGGCCATCTCGTCGGAGCGCTGCTCGCTGCCGAGCGCGAGCAGCGTGGTGCGCGCCTGCTCCAGGCCTGCCTCGGGCAGGGTGGGCGCCAGCGCGATGATGGCGGCGATGGCAGCCTCGGCGGCGGCGGCGTTCATGCCGCTGGCCGAGCCCACGCCCGCGGCGTCGGCGAAGGCGCCCACGACGTAGGCGGAGAGCTCGGAGTCCTTCTCGGCGGCCGCGCGCTCCTGCAACATCGGGATGGCGTCCTTGCCGAGGTTGCGCGCGAGGGTCTCGAGGATGGCCTTGAAGCGGCTGCGCTCGCTGGCCTGCGAGCTGAGCCCGGCCTTGAGCACGTCGACGGCGCGGGGGTCGCGGCAGGCGTCGAGGGCGGCGTACCAGCGGTCGCTCCAGAACTTGTCGCCCAGCGCCTTCTCCGACTCGGCGAAGAACGCGGGCACCTCGGCCACGGCACACTGCTCGCCGAGGGTGTTGAAGAAACTCGAGCGCTCGTCGGGCTGCATCGAGGGCACCCAGGCTCGCAGCTCCGCGCCGAGACCGAGCTTGATCGCCGACAGCGCCGCGGCGTCGGCGCCGGAACCCGCGATCATGCGGGGAAGGGCCGCGGGGGCGGCGGCCTTGGCGGTGGCGGCGTCGCAGTTGGCCAGCTCGACCCAGGCCTTGCCCACGCCGCTGGGGCTGGCCTCGGCGAGCGCCTTCTGCAGGTCGGCGGCGCAGGCGGGCGCGGCGGGGGCCTTCGCGCTGCCGGCAAGGGCGAGGCTGGCGAACAGGATCGTGGACATGGGTGCGCTCCGCGGAGGGGCGGCTCCCTATCCCGGGGCGATATGGCGCGCGGGCATGCTCCAGGACGCCGACCCCGCGAAGCTCCGCCGCTGGTTGCGCGTGTCGATCGCCGCCAACGTGGCGAGCGGGCTCGCGGTGCTGGTGCTCGGCTACGGCCTGTTGATCTTCGTGGTGGACGAGCCGGCCGAGGTGGAGGGGGTGTCGCTGTCGGCCCGCTCCGACGCCGACGGCGACGGCAAGAGCGACGACCCCCGCGCCGAGATGCGCGCCTTCTTCACCCGCACCGCGGGTCTCCTCGATCGCACCGCGAGGCGCCATGGGACCAACCCCGCCGACGTGCTCCCCACCCGCGAGCAGATCGACGCCGCCGTGGAGTCCCGCAGCGTCCACTCCATGGAGAGCGAGATCGTGCTCCAGAAACTGCGAGAGGGCTATGATTACTACAACCTCGACTGGCCCCTGGTGATGCCGCACCAATGAACCCGATCCTCTCCTGCCTCGCGCTCGCCCAGGACCCCGCCACCGCCCCGTCCACCGAGCTGCCGCCGCCCGCGACCGAGGTGCCACACGCCGAGGCCCCGGCCGGGGCACCCGGGGGCGCCGCGGTCACCACCGGGCGAGGCCTGCTCATTCGTTTCACCGACGCCGAGAGCAAGTACCCGTCGGTGTCGCCGGTGGTGGAACTCGAGGCGCCCAGCGGCACGAGGCAGGCCTGGCCCATGCGCGACGACGGCGAGCAGCCCGACAACCTCGCCGGCGACCGCAGCTTCGCCGCCGTGGCCCAGGTGGGCGCCGACACGACGCTCACGCTGCGCCTCTACGACGGCGCCACCACCGGCACCAGGCTCTACGAGGGCGCGGTCGAGCTCGACCTCGCCCGCAGCGACCTCGACGTGATCGTGTTCGCCGAGGGCGACAGCTTCCGTGTGCAGTCGGGCCGGCCGCCCCAGCCGGGCGAGGAGGGCGGCGACGACGGGGGCGCAGGCCTGCTCGGCGGCGGGGGCGGCGGCCTCCTCGGCGGGGCCGATCCCCAGGCGGGGGGCCAGGCCGCCCC
>VGRQ01000071.1 GCA_016875315.1 Deltaproteobacteria bacterium
AGCTCTGCAACGGCATCGACGACGACTGCGACGGCAGCACCGACGAGGACAGCGCCGCCGACGCCAGCACCTGGTACGCCGACGGCGACGGCGACGGCTACGGCGACGCGAGCTCGTCGACGGTCGCCTGCGACGCCCCGGCGGGCAGCGTCGCCGACGCCACCGACTGCGACGATACATCCAGCGATGTATCACCTGCCGCCACCGAGCTCTGCAACGGCATCGACGACGACTGCGACGGCAGTACCGACGAGGACAGCGCCGCCGACGCCAGCACCTGGTATGCCGACGCCGACGGTGACGGCTACGGCAACGCCACCAGCAGGGCCACCGCCTGCGACGCGCCCACCGGCTTCATTGCCGACGACAGCGACTGCGACGACGGCGAGGCGTCGGTCAACCCGGCGGCCACCGAGGTGTGCGACGGCCTCGACAACGACTGCGACGGCAACACCGACCCCGACGACGCGTGGTGGGACACGAGCTTCCCGTACCGGATCCTGCTGACGGTCACCGCCTCGGGCTACGCCGTGGACAGCCCCCCGGTCCTCGCCGACATCGACTTCCGCGGCGCCCTCGACGATCTCGGCGACAGCAGCGCCTGGGACAGCGACACGCTTCGCGTCGTCACCCAGTCCTGCGCCTCGGGACAGGTGGAGCTACCGAGCCAGTACCTCGAGGACCACGTGGGCCTGCTCGACAAGCTCGACGCCGCCGACAGCACCGCCGAGTACGGTACCGTCGCGTTCCTCGCCGACCAGGACGGCGACTACGGCACCCTCGACGCGATGGCGGCCGGCACCAGCACGAGCATCGGGCTCTACTTCGGCGGCAGCAACTCGGCGCCCGCCTATGCCACCGACCTCGTCGCCACCGCGTCGTCGCTGGCCAACGACGTCACCACCGCCACCTTCGACGAGGCCTACGGCGGCGTGCTCACCGGGCTCTCCCACGACGGCTCCACGAGCCTGGAGAACCAGTACACTTCCTGCTGCGGCAACTCCATCTACGGCGGGAGCTGGGGCATCGACCCCCAGGACGGCACCGGCGACCTCGCGGTGTTGTTCGACGGGCCGGTCGTGGCGGCGCTGGAGGCCACCGGCAGCCGCAGCGACAGCCAGTCTGGCTACGAGTACTCCTACATCTACCTGGCCTTCGCGGGGCGCCCCGAGATCTACAGCAAGGTGTACCAGGTCACCGACCGCGCCAGCACCCTCGCGCACCCGACCGACATCGCCTACGGCATCCGTCCCTGGGAGTCACGTCGCGACAACATCTCCGGCAGCGCCACCTTCACCACCGATAGCAACTACCTCTACGCCGACGCGAGCAACGGCACCTGGGGCATCGCTTTTGCGTACGTCGCACCGCCGGAGTTCCTCATCGGGCTCGCCAACTACGATCCCTACCTCATCGCGGTGAGCAACGACTACACCGCGCTCGGCCTCGGCACGCCCGCCACCCTCCCCGCCGGCACCGCCTACTTCGACCACGTGGTGCAGCTCCACCTCCCCCACGCCGGCGACTTCGACACCGCCGTCCAGGACACCCTCTTCGGCCTGGCCGAGGGCGTGATGGTGGTGCAGGCGGCCGCCGAGTCGCGCTAGACTCCCGCGATGCGCCTCCTCCCCCTCCTGGCCCTGTCGCTCTTCGCCTGCCGTGAAACCGGCGAGACCAAGTACGTCACCGACCGCGATGAAGACGGCATCGGCGAGGACGACGACTGCGACGACGAGGACGCCAGCGTCGGCAGCCCCGCGACGTACTACGCCGACTACGACCACGACGGCCACGGCGACGCCGCCACCGGCGACGCCTACTGCGAGCGCCCGGCCGGCTACGTGGAGACCGGCGACGACTGCGACGACGCCGAGGCCGCCGTGTACCCGGGCAACACCGAGGTGTGCGACGGGCTCGACAACGACTGCGACGGCACGGTGGACAACGGCGCCGAGTCGACGCTCTACTACGCCGACGCCGATGGCGACGGCTACGGCGACGATGCCGTCACCACCTACGCTTGCGAGCCCGAGGCTGGCTACGTGGAACTGGGCGGCGACTGCAACGACGCCGACGCCGCCTACAACCCCGGGGCGCTGGAAGAGGACTGCGAGGACCCGGAGGACTACAACTGCGACGGCTCGGTCGGCTACGACGACGCCGACGCCGACGGCTTCGCCGCCTGCGCCGAGTGCAACGACGGCGACGCCACCATCAACCCCGGCGCCAGCGAGAGCTGCAACGGCCTCGACGACGACTGCGACGGCACGGTGGACGAGGACGCCGTCGACACCACCACCTACTACGCCGACAACGACGCCGACGGCCACGGCGACCCCTCGTCCACCGCCGAGCTCTGCGGCCTCGAGGAGGGCTACTCCGCCACCGGCGACGACTGCGACGACACCCGCGCCGACGTCTCGCCCAGCGCCACCGAGGCCTGCAACGGCTACGACGACGACTGCGACGGCCTCGTCGACGATGCCGACGATAGCCTCGACAGCTCGACGGCGAGCACCTGGTACGCCGACGGCGACGCCGACGGCTACGGCGACAGCGGCGCCACCTCGCTCGCCTGCGAGCAACCGGCCGGCTACTCGAGCCTCGACGGCGACTGCGACGACGGCGACGCCGCCTACAACCCCGCCGCCAGCGAGACCGACTGCGCCGACCCGAACGACTACAACTGCGACGGCTCGGTGGGCTACGACGACGCCGACGGCGACGGCTACGCCGCCTGCGAGGAGTGCGACGACGGCGACGCCGCCACCAACCCCGCCGGCACCGAGAGCTGCGACGGCGCCGACAACGACTGCGACGGCGAGGTGGACGAGAGTAGCGCGGTCGACGCGAGCACCTGGTACGCCGACGCCGACGCCGACGGCTACGGCGACGCGGCCACCTCTACCGTGGCCTGCGACGAGCCCAGCGGCTTCACCGGCGACAGCACCGACTGCGACGACACCTCCAGCGCCGTGTCGCCGGCCGCCACCGAGCTCTGCAACGGCATCGACGACGACTGCGACGGCAGCACCGACGAGGACAGCGCCGCCGACGCCAGCACCTGGTACGCCGACGGCGACGGCGACGGCTACGGCGACGCGAGCTCGTCGACGGTCGCGTGCGACGCCCCGGCGGGCAGCGTGGCCGACGGCACCGACTGCGACGACACGTCCAGCGATGTGTCGCCGGCCGCCACCGAGCTCTGCAACGGCATCGACGACGACTGCGACGGCGTGGACGACGAGGACGAGTCGATCGACGCGCTCACCTGGTACGCCGACGCCGACGGCGACGGCTACGGCGATGCCGCCAGCGTGGCGATCGACTGCGACCAGCCGGGCGGCCACGTGGCCGACGACACCGACTGCGACGATACATCCGCCGATGTATCACCCGCTGCTACCGAGCTCTGCAACGGCATCGACGACGACTGCGACGGCAGCACCGACGAGGACAGCGCCGCCGACGCCAGCACCTGGTACGCCGACGGCGACGGCGACGGCTACGGCGACGCCGCCGACAGCTCCGTGGCGTGTGACGCGCCCGCCGGCTCGGTGGCGAACGCCACCGACTGCGACGACACCGACGAGGACATCAACCCCGCCGCCACCGAGGTGTGCGACGACCTCGACAACGACTGCGACGGCGACATCGACGACGACGACAGCTCGCTCGACACCAGCACCGCCACCACCTGGTACGCCGACGCCGACAGCGACGGCTATGGCGACCCGGGCTCCACCACCCGCGCCTGCGACATGCCGGCCGTCCACAGCGCCAACGGCGACGACTGCAACGACGGCCTGTCCTGGATCAACCCCGCCGCCGCCGAGGCTTGCGACGGCTACGACAACGACTGCGACGGCACCATCGACGACGGCCTCGCCACCTCCACCTGGTACGAGGACAACGACGGCGATGGCTACGGAGACGTGGCGGTGACCGACTGCGCGCAGCCCAGCGGCACGGTCGACAACGACTGGGACTGCAACGACGCCAGCGCCTCGGTGTACCCCGGCAGCGCCTCGACCTGCCCGTGGACCAGCTGCCTCGACCTGCTCGACGATGGCATCGCCAGCGCCGACGGCGACTACTGGATCGACTTCGACGGCACCGCCACCGAGACCGAGTGCGACATGACCACCGACGGCGGCGGCTGGACGCTCATCTTCAGCGACGACTTCGACAGCGGCGCCGACTCAGGGTGGTCGACCACCACCACCACCTCCTGCGGCGCCTGGGGCACCATCCTCGGGGGCTACGGGGTGCTGGCCGGCACCACGGTCGACATCGACGCCGATACCTACGACATCGCCCACACCGAGGCGTGGCTGGAGCTCGAGTACGTGGCCCTCGACTCCTGGGACGGGGAGACGGCCTATGTCCGCCTCGACGGCACCACGGTGTGGAGCCAGGCGCAGAACAACCACAGCACCAGCTACTCCGAGGTGTGTGGCTGGGACCGCGGCTACTACGGCTCCTACGACTCGCTCTGGCCGGTGTCGGAAACCCTGGCCCAGTCCGACGACAGCATCAACGTCCTCGCCGGGAGCACCCTCGACCAGGGCGCCAGCGACGAGAGCTTCGGCATCGACGACGTGTACGTGTGGATTCGCTGAACGCGCGCTAAACTCCGCGCCATGCGCCTCCTCCCCATCGCGACGCTCCTGCTCTTCGCCTGCGAGACCACCCCGGAGACGAAGTACGTCACCGACCGCGACGAAGACGGCATCGCCGAGGAAGACGATTGCAACGACGAGGATGCCAGCGTCGGCACCCCGCAGACCTACTACGCCGACATCGATCACGACGGTCACGGCGACGCGGCGATCAGCGACAGCTACTGCGAGCGCCCCGTCGGCTACGTGGAGACCGGCGACGACTGCGACGACAACGACGCCGAGGTGTACCCCGGCGCCGAGGAGGTCTGCGACGGCAAGGACAATGACTGCGACGGCACCATCGACAACGGCACCGGCAGCAACCTGTACTACGCCGACGTCGACCAGGACGGCTACGGCGACGATGCCTCCACCGTCTACGACTGCTCCACCCCCGAGGGCTACGTCGACGTCGGCGGCGACTGCAACGACGCCGACGCGGCCTACAACCCGGGGGCGCTGGAAGAAGACTGCGAAGACCCCGAGGACTACAACTGCGACGGCTCGGTGGGCTACGCCGACAACGACGGCGACGGCTTCGCCGCCTGTACCGAGTGCGACGACAGCAGCGGCAGCGTGTTCCCCGGTGCCGACGAGTACTGCAACGACGTCGACGACGACTGCGACGGCGAGGTGGACGAGAGCGACGCCGTCGACACCACGACCTGGTACGCCGACCTCGACGGCGACGGCTACGGCGACGCCGCCAGCCCCGCCGACGCCTGCGACCCCGGCGAGGGCTGGGTAGCCGACGCGACCGACTGCGACGACTCCCGCGCCGACATCAACCCGGGCGCCAGCGAGGTGTGCAACGAGCTCGACGACGACTGCGACGGTCTCGTCGACGATGCCGACGACAGCCTCGACGCCAGCACCGGCAGCGCCTGGTACACCGACGCCGACGCCGACGGCTACGGCGACAGCGCCGCCAGCACCATGGCCTGCAGCCAGCCGAGCGGCACCGCCGCTCTCGACGGCGACTGTGACGACGCCGACAGCGCCTACAATCCCGGCGCGAGCGAGACCGACTGCAGCGACCCGAACGACTACAACTGCGACGGCTCGGTGGGCTACGAGGATGCCGACGGCGACGGCTACGCCGCCTGCGAGGAGTGCGACGACGGCGACGCCGCCATCAACCCCGCCGGCACCGAGGCCTGCGACGGCGCCGACAATGACTGCGACGGCGAGGTAGACGAGGCGAGCGCGGTCGACGCCGGTACCTGGTACGCCGACGCCGACGGCGACAGCTTCGGCGACGATACAAACACAACAACCGCCTGCGATCCGCCTAGCGGATATGTCGCCGATAACACCGATTGTGATGATACATCGGCCGATGTATCGCCCGCTGAGACCGAGGTGTGCAACGGGATCGACGACAACTGCGACGGCAGTGTCGACGAGGCCACCGCCGGCGACGCCGCCACCTGGTACGCCGACGCCGACAGCGACGGCTACGGAACCCCCGATACCACCACCGTCTCCTGCGACGCCCCCAGCGGCTACGTCAGCGACGACACCGACTGCGACGACGCCGCCCCCGCGGTCAACCCCGCCGCCACCGAGTACTGCGACGGCATCGACAACAACTGCGACGGCGCCATCGACGAGGATGCCGCCATCGACGCCGCCACCTGGTACGCCGACGCCGACGCCGACGGCTACGGCGACGCCGCCACCGTGGCCGTGGACTGCGAGCAGCCGAGCGCCTACGTCAGCGACGACACCGACTGCGACGACAGCGTGTCGAGCACCAACCCGGGCGCCGACGAGACTTGCAACGGCGCCGACGACGACTGCGACGGCGAGATCGACGAGGACAGCGCCGTCGATGCCGACACCTGGTACGCCGACGCCGACGGCGACGGCTACGGCGACGCGAGCAGCAGCACCGCCGCCTGCGCGCAGCCCAGCGGCTACCTCGCCGACGACAGCGACTGCGACGACAGCGACGACGACGTGAACCCGGCAGCCACCGAGCTCTGCGACTCGATCGACAACGACTGCGACGGCGAGATCGACGAGGACAGCGCCGCCGACGCCAGCACCTGGTACGCCGACAGCGACGGCGACGGCTACGGCAACGCGGGCAGCAGCACCGTCGCCTGCACGGTGCCCACGGGCTTCGTCGGCGACGACGAGGACTGCGACGACACCGCGGCCAGCGTCAACCCCGCGGCCGTGGAGTACTGCGACGGCATCGACAACGACTGCGACGGCAGCACCGACGAGAACTCGGCCGCCGACGTGGCCACCTGGTACGCCGACGCCGACGCCGACGGCTACGGCGACGCGGGCAGCAGCACCGCCGCCTGCTCGCGCCCCAGCGGCTACCTCCCCGACAGCAGCGACTGCGACGACAGCGACGAGGACGTCAACCCGGCGGCCACCGAGATCTGCGACGAGATCGACAACGACTGCGACGGAGAGATCGACGAGGACAGCGCCGCCGACGCCAGCATCTGGTACGCCGACAGCGACGGCGACGGCTACGGCGACGCCAGCACCACCACCGTCGCCTGCGCGGTGCCCGCCGGCTTCGTGGGCGACGACGAGGACTGCGACGACACCGAGGCCAGCGTCAACCCCGCGGCCGTGGAGTACTGCGACGGCATCGACAACGACTGCGACGGCAGCACCGACGAGAACTCCGCTGCCGACGCCGACACCTGGTACCTCGACGCCGACACCGACGGCTACGGCGACGCCTCGGCCACCACCGAGTCGTGCAGCCGGCCGAGTGGCTACGTGGCGAACAGCACCGACTGCGACGACACCGCGTCGAGCGTCAACCCGGGCGCCACCGAGTACTGCAACGGTGACGACGACGACTGCGACGGAAGCATCGACGAGAACTCGGCCGCCGACGCGCTCACCTGGTACGACGACGCCGACGGCGACGGCTACGGCGACGACGCCGTCAGCTCCGTGGCCTGCGACGCCCCCGCAGGCTCGGTGGCCGACAACACCGACTGCGACGACAGCGACGAGGACATCAACCCCGCCGCCACCGAGGTGTGCGACGGGATCGACAACGACTGCGACGCAGACATCGACGACGACGACGCCTCGCTCGACACCTCGACCGCCAGCACCTGGTACGCCGACGCCGACAGCGACGGCTACGGCGATCCCTCTTCCACCACTCTGGCTTGCGACATGCCGGCGGTCCATAGCGCCAACGGCGACGACTGCAACGACGGCCTGTCCTGGATCAACCCCGCCGCCACCGAGGCCTGCGACGGCTACGACAACGACTGCGACGGAAGCATCGACGAGGCCGGGGCCACGGGTGAGAGCACCTGGTACGCCGACGACGACGGCGACGGCTACGGCGACGCCGCGTACAGCACCACCGCTTGCGACGCTCCCAGCGGCTACGTGGCCGACGACACCGACTGCGAGGACGGCGACGCCGACGTCAACCCCGGCGAGGCGGAGGTGTGCAACACCATCGACGACAACTGCGATGGCGACAAGGACGAGAGCGGCTGCCCGAGCGACTGCGCCACCGCCGAGTACGGCGACCACGTGTACATGTTCTGCGACTCCGCGCTCACCTGGTCGGCGGGGCGAACGATCTGCCAGACCTACGGCTACGATCTCACCACGGTCAACGACAGCAGCGAGAACACCTGGCTCGTCGATATCGCCTACTTCTTCTACGTGGGCAAGTGGTGGACCGGCTACTCCGACGCCGCCACCGAGGGCACCTGGGTCTGGGCCAACGGCGAGACGGCCAGCTACACCAACTGGCACTCGGGCGAGCCGAACAACCTGGGCAACGAGGACTGCATGCAGCTCGGCCGCTTCGGCAGCTACACCTGGAACGACGAGCCCTGCACCTCCCCATTCCGGTACATCTGCGAGGAGTGATCGAATCGGATAGGCGCCCGACCCTCCGAGGCCGCGCCGATGATTCGTCTCAAGTCCTGGGTGTATGGAGCATGGCACGAGGGTGGCGGCAAACTCGCTACCCTGGTCAACCCCGCCACCGAGGAGGTGCTCGGCGAGGCCTCGAGCGAGGGCGTTGACTTCGCGCGGGTACACGAGCACGCCCGCGGCAAGGGGCTCCCCGCGCTCTCATCCATGAGCTGGGCCGACCGCGCGCTGATGCTCAAGAACGTGGCCAGGCTCTTCCACTCGCACCGCGAGGCGCTGCTCGACCTCGCGCAGCAGAACGGCGGCAACACCCGTGGCGATGCCAAGTTCGACATCGACGGCGCCATCGGCACTCTCGGCGCCTACGCGAGCCTCGGCGAGAGCCTCGCGGCGAGGCTCGGCGACCGGAAGTTCATCCTCGACGGCGAGATGGCCCAGCTCACCCGGGCGCCGCGCTTCGGCGGGCAGCACCTCTGGGTGCCGCGCAAGGGCGTGGCGGTGCACGTCAACGCCTTCAACTTCCCTGCCTGGGGCACCTTCGAGAAGGCCGCCGTGGCCTGGCTCGCCGGCGCGCCCATCGTGTCGAAACCGGCCACCGCCACGGCACTCGTGGCCTTCCGCATGGCGGAGCTGCTCGCGGAGAGCGGGCTCGTGCCCGAGGGCGGTTTCCAGCTCGTCTGCGGATCGGCGGGCGACCTCTTGTCGCGACTCGGCGCCCAGGACAGCCTCGCCTTCACCGGCAGCAATGGCACCGGCGCGATGCTGCGCCACACGCCGGGCTTCGCAGAGCGCGGCGTGCGGGTGAACGTCGAGGCCGACTCGCTCAACGCGGTGGTGATCGGTCCCGACGCGGAGATTGGCGGCGAGCTGTGGAGCACCGCCGTGCGCCACGTCGTCACCGACATGACACAGAAGACCGGCCAGAAGTGTACCGCCATCCGGCGCGTGGCCGTCCCCGAGTCACTGGTAGGCGAGTTCGAGGAGGCGGTGGTCGAGGCGCTCGGCGCGCATACCGTCGGCAACCCGCTGGTCGACGGCGTCACCGTGGGCCCGGTCGCGACCGCGCAGCAGCTCCGCGACGTGACGGCGGGTATCCGCGCCGTCGCCGCCAACGGGCGCGTGGTCCTGGGCGGCCCCGAGCGCGTCGACGGCCGTGGCAGCGAGGCGGGCAAGGGTTACTTCGTGGCTCCCACCGTGATCCGCCTCGACGGCGCCGGCCCGGGGCCGGTCCACGACATCGAGGTCTTCGGCCCCTCGGTGTCCATCCTGCCTTACGACGGATCGGCGGCGGAGGGCGCCAACTTCCTCGCTCGCGGCCAGGGGAGCCTCGTGTCGACCGCCTACAGCGACGATCGCGCCTGGATCGGCCAGATGATCGCCGATGGCGCGCCGTGGCTGGGGCGCTTCATGCTGGTGTCGTCGAAAGTGGCCGACCAGGTGACGGCGCCCGGCATGGTGCTGCCGAGCTGCGTACACGGCGGCCCCGGTCGCGCCGGCGGCGGCGAGGAGCTGGGCAACGAGCGCGGCCTGCAGTTCTACATGCAGCGCACCGCCCTCCAGGGCGACCGCGTGGTGCTGGGCAAGATCCTCGGCATCGAGGCCTAGCGCTGTAAGCTCCCCCCGCCGCGCTACGTTCCCGGCGCGTACCCCGCCGGAGCCGTTCGATGCGCGCATGGAAGAAGCTGCTACTGGGCCTCGGCGGCGGCGCGGTGATGCTGGGGGTCACCTGTGCCGGCGTGGCCGGCCCCTGCTGGAGCGCGTGGTGGTCGTACGGGGTGGTGGAGTGGACTTGCCCCGCCGGGGTGATGCCGTACCTGGAGGTGGAGACCAGCGCGCTCGGCCGCGGCGTGAAGGGCACCGTGTACGTCAGCGCCGTGGGGCAGCTCTACGACGCCCAGCTCAACCCCACCTACACCTCCCCGGTGCGGCGTTTCTCGCCAACCCTGGCGCTGGTGAAACCCGACGGTAGCGAGCTGCCGCTCGAGCCCGCGCGCCGCTGGAAGTCGCCCTGGGCGGGCCGGAAGTACGCCGAGTTCTTCCTGCCCCCGGAGCTCCCCGACGACGACTACCTGTTGCGGGTGCGCGCGAAGGTGCCGAGCGGGGAGGCCACCCTCGACGTGGCCCTGCCGCTGTACCGTCCCGCCCTGGAGCACGTGCTCACCGACGCCCCGCTCTACCGCGCTGGCCAGACGGTGAAGGCGCGCGCGGTGCTGCTCGAGGCGGGCAGCCTCGCGCCGCTCGACGATCGGCCGGGGCGCTGGAGAGTCTGGGACCCGAGCGGCGAGCTGGTGATGGAGGAGAAGGCGCGCACGCTCGCCTTCGGCGCCACCGGCACCACCTTCCCGCTCGCGCCCGACGCGCCGCCGGGAATCTGGTCCATAGGCTTTGAAAGCGGCGCGTTGACGACACGCCACGAGTTCGAGGTGCGCGAGTATCGCCTGCCGCGTTTCCTCGTCACGCTGGAGCCCACCGAGCGCTGGTACGGCGAGGGGGGCCACGCGGTGGTGGAGGGCACCGCCCGCTACACCTCCGGGGCGCCCGTGCAGGAGGCCGCCGTGGCACTCTCGGTCAGCGCCTCCGGGGCCTGGCCGCCCCCCAACGAGTGGCTCGAGTCACGCGTGCTGCAGACCGACCGCGAGGGCAAGTTCAAGCTCGACCTGGGTGCCGTCCCCGGCGACCTCGTGGGAAAGGTCACGCTCGGGGTGTACGCCCAGGTCACCGATGAGACGGGCGAGACCGGGGCCGGGTCGGCCAGCGTGTTGCTCAGCGAGGACGCGGTCGCGGTGGAGGCCGTCACCGAGCTGGAAGGCGGCCTCGTGCCCGACGCCAACAACCGCCTCTACCTCCGGGTGACGACCCCCGAGGGCAAGCCGCTGCCCGGGGTGAAGGTGAAGTTGCGCCGCGAGTGGGACAGTCGCGACCCGGGCCTCGAAGCGGAGACCGACGCCGACGCCGTGGCCAAGTTCCAGTTCGATCCCGGCCAGCCGGTCACCGTCACCGAGCCGGCCTTGCCCGTGCGTCCCGCGGCCGCCGACGTGCCCGTGCGGCTGGTCGAGATCACCGACGAGGTGTCGGGCAACGCCGACCTCGCGCTCTCCGAGCTGGGCGACAAGCTCGCCGTGGCGTGGCGCCCTTGCGCCAACCTCGTCGACGCCCGCGACGCCGGCGTGGCCTACCTCCGGGCCGGTCCCGGCGGGGTGTCGGCCTTGTGGACGGGCGAGTTCACGCCGGTGGTGCGCGCCTGCCTCCGCGACGGGGCGCGGGGCGCCCGCCTGCGCGGGGGCCCGGATCGCGTGGTCAACGTGGGCTTCGCGCTCACCAACCCCGGCGTGTCGACCGTGAACGCCACGGTGCAGCTCTTCGCCGGCAACGACGAGGGCGTGAGCGAGGCCTTCGCCGACGCGGCGCGCGCCGCGCGGGCTTGCGTGGCCGGGGCACAAGACGGCGGCAAGTTGCCGGCCGCCTGGACCTTCGTCATCCCGGGGGAGGGCAGCGCCCCTCGCCTCTCGCGCGTGGGGGCCGAGGGCGACGAGGCCGTGGCGCGCTACCTCCCCTGCATCGAGCGGGCGCTCTCCGGCGCGCGCACCGACGGCGCGGTGAGCGAGGAGGTGGCGGGGCTGTTGACCGCGAGCGTGTACGCCGCCTCGTCGAGCGGATCGAGCTGGACCAGCCCGTCGAGCTACCCGGGCTTCGCCTTCGTGGCCACGGTGGCGGAGCAAGGCACGTCCACGCTGCGCATGCCGGTGGGGGCCGTCCCGAGCCTGCGCCTGCGCTTCTCGGAGGTGGTCGTCAACCCCGGCGCCGAGATCGAGCTGACGGCCCTGCGCGGCCCCGACTTCTACGGCGAGTTCCCCGCGGAGATGCGCCTGGTGCAGGGCGACCGCCTGCTGGTGAAGTTTCCCTTCGATCCCGAGAAACGCCTCGGCAAGTTCATCGTGCCCGGTGAGGCCAGCGGCTTCGCGTGGGTGGAGTGGGGCGGGGCGCGCGCGCTGTTGTACGTGCGCCCGCGCGCGGAGCTGAACGTGGCCCTTTCTTCCTCCGCAACCTGGCACCCCGGCGCCGAGGCGAGCCTCGAGGTGAAGACCAGCACCCGGGCCGGCCCCGTGGCGGCGGGCGTCACGCTGGCGGGGGTCGACTCGGCGATGGCGGCGATCGCGCCCCTGCCGGCCCCCGACGACTGGGCGAAGGTGACGGTGATCGCATCGAGCGCCTCGCCGGCCTTCGGAATCCTCGACGCCAAGGCCCTGCAAACCGGGCAGGTAAGCGGCGAGTTCGCGGCCCAGGCGACGGTGCTGCGCGTGAGCAGCCTGCCTCCCTCGCAGCCCGGCTCCGACAACGTGAATACCTCGGCCATGGGCGTGGCCGACGCGGAAACGCCCTTGACCGAGTCCTTCTACGGGCTCTACGCCGAGGCGCGGAAGGCGGTGCGACAGTGGGAGAAGAGCGCGCCCGAGGGCGAGCTGTTCACCGCCGAGAAGATGGTGAAGGCCTGGGAGAGCACGCTGCGC
>VGRQ01000072.1 GCA_016875315.1 Deltaproteobacteria bacterium
CGAGATCATCGAGTAGCTTCACGGCCCGGTATAGGCCGCCGCGCGGGGACGATGGAAATTCGTCCCTTGCACGATTCATGCCAAGCCGATAACCGCCAGGGCGTTTTGACCGCACCCCCCTTCTGGGTCGCGGCATGGCACGCCTCGCTCGTCAAGTCCAGTGCTTAGACGTAGCTTTCTGCAAGGTCGCAAGTGGAAAACCGTCGCCTCGTCACTATCCTGTACCTTGTTGCTGGCCTCGCCGGCGGGGTCCTGGTGTCGAGCGCAGCCACCCAGGTGGTGGCCTACCAGGACCTCGCAAACCCGGTGGTGGGGATCTTCCCGATCACCACGCTGCTCGGCTTCGTCGGCGGCGCGCTCACCTTCGGGGCGCTCTGGCGCCACGAGCGGGCCACCGAGTTCGTCGACAGCGCCATCGGCGAGATGAAGAAGGTCACCTGGCCCACCCGCGAGGAAACGGTGAACAACACCGGCATCGTGGTGGGCGCGGCGGTCGGCTTCGGGGCCCTGATGTTCGCCTACGACACCACGTGGTCGTTCATCACCAAGCTCGCTCTCTACTCCAACGTCGGCAACTAGCCGGAGTCACGGTCCAAATGTCCAAGGCCTGGTACGTCGTACACACCTACTCGGGCTTCGAGAACAAGGCGAAGCAGGCGCTCGAGGAGCGAATCAAGCTCTACGGGTTGGGCCCGCGTTTCGGCCAGGTTCTCGTGCCTACCGAGGAAGTGGTCGAGGTCAAGAACGGCCAGAAGAAGACCACGACCCGCAAGTTTTTCCCCGGGTACATCCTGGTGGAAATGGAGATGGACAACCAGACCTGGCACGTCGTCAAGGAAACCCCGAAGGTCACCGGCTTCGTGGGGCAGGGGCGCAACCCGCCTCCGATGCGCGACGAGGAGGTCAAGCGCATCACCGCCCGAATCGGCGGCGAGGAGCAGAAGCCCAAGCTCGCGGTGAACTTCGAGCGGGGCGAGGAAGTTCGCGTTGTCGACGGCCCGCTGGCCCCCGTGGTCGGCAAGGTCGAGGAAGTCAACTCGGCGCGCGGTCGCCTGCGCGTCACCGTCACCATCTTCGGCCGTCCTACCTCGGTGGAGCTCGACTTCACCCAGGTCGAGAAGGTCGGCTAGGCTCAACTTACTAGGTCGAACGTCGGTTTAGCCGACTAGGGAAGACATCATGGCCAAGAAAGTCGTCAACCAGATCAAGCTGCAGATCATCGCGGGCAAGGCCACGCCGTCCCCGCCGGTCGGCCCGGCCCTCGGCCAGGCCGGCGTGAACATCCCGATGTTCGTCAAGGAGTTCAACGCGCGCACCGCCGCGCAGGCCTCCGAGAACGTCGTGGTGCCCGTGGTCATCACGGTCTACAGCGACAAGAGCTTCACGTTCGTCGTCAAGCCTCCCCCCACCGCGGTCCTGCTCGTGAAGGCGGCCAAGGCGGAGAAGGGCTCGGGCGAGCCGAACAAGAAGAAGGTCGGCTCCGTCACCAAGGCCCAGGTGATGGAGATCGCCAAGACGAAGATCGCCGACATGAACACGACCAACCTGCAGGCGGCGATGAGGTCGGTCGAGGGAACCGCGCGTTCCATGGGCGTCGACGTCGTCTAGTCAACCCACCAACGGCGATGGACGAGGGAGGGGCCCCGCCGCCCCGCGGACCTCGACTCGCGAAGGAACCAACCAAGACATGGCAAAAGCAGGAAAGCGGTTCGACGCGGCGCGCAAGGCGGTCGATCCCAACACCAAGTACACGCTCGACCAGGCGGTGGCGCTGCTCAAGCAGACCGCGTCGGCCAAGTTCGACGAGACCGTGGACATCGCGGTGCGCCTGGGGGTCGACCCCAAGCACGCCGACCAGATGGTCCGCGGCGCCGTCGCCTTGCCGCACGGCACGGGCAAGACCGTCCGCGTGCTCGTCTTCGCCCAGGGCGAGGCCGCTCGCGCGGCCACGGCTGCCGGTGCTGACTGGGTCGGCGCCGACGAGCTGATCGAGAAGATCAACAACGAGAACTGGACCGACTTCGACAAGGCGGTGGCCACTCGCGACATGATGGGCAAGGTCGGCAAGCTCGGCCGCGTCCTCGGTCCCCGCGGCCTCATGCCGAACCCGAAGATCGGCACCGTGGTCGGCCCCGACCAGGTGGCCGAGACCGTCCGCGAGCTCAAGGGCGGCAAGATCGACTTCCGGGTCGAGAAGGCCGGCGTGGTGCACGCGATGGTGGGCAAGGCCTCCATGGCGCCCGAGATGCTCACCGCGAACATCGAGGCCCTGATCAACACGCTCATGAAGCTCAAGCCGGCCACGGCGAAGGGCACCTACCTCAGGGGCGTCGCGATCTCCTCCACGATGGGCCCGGGCATCCGCCTCGACACCAACAGCCTCATCCGCACGGCCGAGGCCTAGGAGACACCATGAATCGCGCACAGAAAGCCGAGCAAGTGTCCGCCTTCGCGACCTACGCCAAGGAGGCGCCGTTCATCGTGCTCGCGGAGTACCGCGGCACGAAGGTGTCGGAGATCAACCAGTTCCGTCGCGACCTCGAGAAGAACGGGATGCGCTACAAGGTGATCAAGAACACCTTGGCTCGCCGCGCGTTCGCCGACGTGGGCGTGGGCGGGATGGACAAGTCGCTCAAGGGGATGACGGGTGTCGTCTTCTCGTCCCCCGACGCGATCGGGTCGGCCAAGGTCCTCAAGGACCTGTTGAAGCCCCTGCCCACCATCGCGGTGCGTGCCGGGTTCTTCGACGGCACGGCGATGGCCGCCGACTGCGTGGGCGTCGTCTCCTCGCTCCCCAGCCGGGAAGACATCCTGGCGCAGTTGCTCGCCACCCTCCAGGAGGGGCCGCGCCAGCTCGTCAGCGTCATCCAGGCGCCGGGACGCGACCTCGTCCAGTTGCTCAAGAACTACGAGGACAAGCTCGCGGGCGAATAGCCCTCCCCTCCCGCCGGGCTCGTCCCGGGGAACTTTCCTTCAACCGTCTCTTTCAATCATCGGAGTTCAACCATGTCTCTCTCCCAGTCCGAAGTTGTCGACTACATCAAGAACCTCAAGCTCGCGGAGGTCAAGGCCCTCGTCGAGACCCTCGAGAACGAGCTCGGCGTCAAGGCCGGCGCGCCGGTCATGGCCGTCGCCGCCGGTGGCGGTGCCGCGGCCGCGGCGCCTGCCGCTGTCGTCGAGGAGAAGACCGAGTTCGACGTGATCCTCACCGAGGTCCCGGCCGACAAGAAGATCAACGCCATCAAGGCCGTCCGCGAGCTCACCAACCTCGGCCTCGCCGAGGCCAAGGCCCTGGTCGAGGGCGCCCCCAAGGCGGTCAAGACCGGCGTGTCCAAGGACGACGCGGCCGCGGCCAAGAAGAAGATCGAGGACGCCGGCGCCAAGGCCGAGGTCAAGTAGTCGAGTACCCGGCGCGTCGCGACAGCTGCGCGCCACCCGGTCGCCCGCACCGCCGCGCGCGGTCTCGCGGGCGACGCCCTTTCGGGAGCGAGGTTCCAACCCTCGCTCCCCACCCGCTTTCTCGCGCCGTCGCGCGGCCTCGGCCGCTGCGAGCGCTGTCAAACACATCCCGTAGGAGTCTCCGATGGCCGACCTGCTCGCGAACAACTACCGGTTCCGCCGCACCTACAGCAAGACCCCCGTGGTGCCGGTCACGAACCTGATCTCGGTCCAGAAGGAGTCCTACGACCAGTTCCTCCAGGTGAACACGCCTGCGGCGGAGCGCAAGAGCATCGGCCTCCAGGCCGTGTTCAAGAGCGTCTTCCCCATCAAGGACTTCTCCAACAAGGCGGAGCTCCAGTTCGTTTCCTACGAGCTCGAAACCCCCAAGTACGACGTGGAGGAGTGCCGCGAGAAGAACATGAACTTCCAGGCGCCGCTGAAGGTGACGGTGCGCCTGGTGGTGTGGGAGGTCGACCCCGACACCGGCAAGCGCAAGCCCTACGACATGAAGGAGTCCGACGTCTACTTCGGCGAGATCCCGCTGATGACGGAGAACGGCACCTTCATCGTCAACGGCACCGAGCGCGTCATCGTCAGCCAGCTCCACCGCTCGCCGGGCATCTTCTTCGATGAAACCCCGTCGAAGACCGGCGGCAGCGGCAAGATGATCTTCTCCGCGCGCATCATCCCCAATCGCGGCTCCTGGATCGACTTCGAGTTCGACACCAAGGACATCCTCTACGTCCGCATCGACCGCCGTCGCAAGCTGCCGGCCACCACGCTGCTCCGCGCGCTCGGCTACTCCACCGAAGACCTGCTGAACCACTTCTACCAGCGCGAGCGGGTGTTCCGCGATGCCGACGGCAACTGGAAGAAGGAGTCGAGCCTCGACCTCTTGAACATCCAGCTCGCCCAGCAAGACGTGGTGGGCCCGAGCGGCGACATCCTCGTGAAGCAGGGCGCCAAGTTCAACAAGGGCGCGCAGAAGAAGATGCGCGACGCCGGCATGATGCGCCGCAGCATCACCATCGCCGACGGCCGCGAGCAGGAAGTCGAGGTGGGCGTGGTGCCCGTGTCCTTCGACGACCTCGCCGGCAAGATCTCGTCGTACGACGTCGTCGACATGAACACCGGCGAGATCATCGTCGAGTGCAACGAGGAGATCACCGCCGCCCACCTCAAGGAGATCGAGGCCCGCGGCATCGACCTGGTGGAGGTTCTCTACATCGACGGCAAGTTCGTCGGCAGCTTCCTGCGCGACACCCTCCTCGTCGACAAGATCACCACCAAGGAAGAGGCGATCATCGAGATCTATCGTCGCCTTCGCCCGGGCGACCCGCCCACCTACGACGCGGCCGACGCCCACTTCCACAACCTGTTCTTCAACGCCGAGCGCTACGACCTGAGCAAGGTCGGCCGCAAGAAGCTCAACCACAAGCTCAACATCGACCTCCCGCTCGAGCAGGTGACCCTCACCCGCGAGGACATCCTCAAGGTCGTCCAGTACCTGATCAACCTCAAGAACAAGAAGGGCGAGGTCGACGACATCGACCACCTCGGCAACCGCCGCGTGCGCGCCGTGGGCGAGTTGCTCGAGAACCAGTACCGCGTGGGCCTGGTCCGCATGGAGAAGGCGATCAAGGAGCGCATGAGCCTCTCGGAGATCGAGGCGCTCACGCCGGCCGACCTCATCAACGCCAAGCCGGTGAGCGCGGTGGTGAAGGAGTTCTTCGGTAGCTCGCAGCTCTCCCAGTTCATGGACCAGAACAACCCGCTGTCGGAGGTCACGCACAAGCGTCGCCTCTCGGCCCTCGGGCCCGGCGGTCTCAACCGCGAGCGCGCCGGCTTCGACGTGCGCGACGTGCACCCCACGCACTACGGCCGCATCTGCCCCATCGAGACGCCGGAAGGCCCGAACATCGGCCTCATCGCGTCGCTCTCCACCTACGCCCGCGTCGACGAGTACGGCTTCATCGAGACGCCGTACCGCATCGTGAAGGACGGCAAGCCGAGCGAGGAGATCCGCTACTTCACGGCGCTCGACGAGGAGTTCGTCCAGAAGGACGGCAAGGTGGTGCTCACCAAGGACGGCAAGCCCCTCCACCACAGCATCGCGCAGGCCACCAGCCTGCCCGGCGCCGACGGTCACCTCAGCGAGGAGGCGGTTCCCGCCCGCAAGGCCGGTGAGTTCGCGGTGGTGCCGCGCGAGCAGGTCACCCTGCAAGACGTGTCGCCCAACCAGCTCGTGTCGGTCGCGGCCTCGCTGATCCCCTTCCTCGAGAACGACGACGCCAACCGCGCGCTCATGGGCAGCAACATGCAGCGCCAGGCGGTGCCGCTCGTCCGCACCGAGGCGCCGCTCGTCGGCACCGGCATGGAAGACATCGTGGCGCGCGACTCCGGCGTCACCACCACCGCGCGCCGCAGTGGCGTGGTCGAGTACGTCGACGGTGGCCGCATCGTGGTCAAGAGCGAAGACGACAGCGTCGAGGGCATCGGCGACGACGTCGACATCTACAACCTCACCAAGTTCACCCGCTCCAACCAGAACACCTGCAGCAACCAGCGGCCGGTGGTGAAGATCGGCGACCGGGTGCAGAAGGGCGAGGTCCTCGCCGACGGCCCGGCCACCGAGTGCGGCGAGCTCGCCCTCGGCCAGAACGCGGTCGTCGCGTTCATGCCCTGGCAGGGCTACAACTTCGAGGACTCGATCCTCATCTCCGAGCGCCTCGTGGCGGAAGACTGGTTCACCTCGATCCACATCGAGGAGTTCGAGATCGCCGCGCGCGACACCAAGCTCGGCAAGGAAGAGATCACCCACGACATCCCCAACGTCGGCGAGGAGGCCCTGGCCAACCTCGACGACGCCGGCATCGTGCGCATCGGCGCCGAGGTGAAGGCGGGCGACATCCTCGTGGGCAAGATCACCCCCAAGGGTGAAACGCAGCTCTCTCCCGAGGAGAAGCTCCTCCGCGCCATCTTCGGCGAGAAGGCCGGCGACGTGAAGGACACCTCCCTCCGCGTGCCCCCCGGCGTCGAAGGCACCGTCATCGGCGCCCAGGTGCTCGCCCGCGAGGGCGTGGAGAAGGACACCCGCGCGATGGAGATCGAGGCGTACCAGGTGGCCCGCATCCACCGCGACCGCGACGAGCGCCTGCGCACCGTTCGCGAGTCGGCCGCCCGCGGCCTCGCCAAGCTCCTGCGTGGCAAGAAGTCCGCCAGCCGCGTGCTCGACGACAACACCGGCGCCGAGGTGGTGTCGCGTGGTGACGAGTTCACGCCGGCGCTGGTGAAGCGTCTCAACCTCGACCAGTACGAGCGCATCCAGGTGGATGGCGATCACGCCGTCCAGGACGCGATCTTCGCGCTGGTCGACAAGGTGCGCGAGAAGGAAGACGACATCCGCAAGCGCTACAAGGAGAAGGTCGAGCGCCTGCAGAAGGGCGACGAGCTTCCCCCCGGCGTGATCAAGCAGGTGAAGGTGTTCGTCGCCATCAAGCGCAAGCTGAGCGTCGGCGACAAGATGGCCGGCCGCCACGGCAACAAGGGCGTCATCTCCAAGGTGCTGCCGATCGAGGACATGCCCTACCTGGAAGACGGCACCCCGGTCGACCTCGTCCTCAACCCCCTCGGCGTGCCCTCGCGCATGAACGTGGGCCAGATCCTCGAGACCCACCTCGGCTGGGCCGCGAAGGGCATGGGTCGTCGTATCGGCGAGATGCTCGACGAGCAGTACGGCGTCGAGGTGCTCCGCGAGTACCTGACCAAGTGCTTCGCCGGCCAGACCGACGTTCTCGGCTTCATCGCCAAGGCCTCTCACGACGATCTCAAGATCTTCGCCGAGAAGTACCGCCGCGGCGTGACCGTCGCCACGCCGGTGTTCTCGGGCGCGGACGAGTCGGAGATCAAGGACGCCCTCGAGGTCGGCGGCCGCAACCGCCACGGGCAGACCATCCTCTACGACGGGCGTACCGGCGATTCCTTCGCCAACAACGTCACCGTGGGCGTGATGTACGTCTTGAAGCTCCACCACCTCGTCGACGACAAGATCCACGCGCGGAGCATCGGGCCCTACAGCCTGGTCACGCAGCAGCCCCTCGGCGGCAAGGCCCAGTTCGGCGGCCAGCGTCTGGGCGAGATGGAAGTCTGGGCCCTCGAGGCCTACGGCGCCGCCTACTCGCTGCAGGAGTTCCTCACCGTCAAGAGCGACGACGTGCTGGGCCGCACCCGGATGTACGAGTCGATCGTCAAGGGCGAGAACGTGCTGGAGGCCGGCCTGCCCGAGTCCTTCAACGTGCTCGTGAAGGAGCTCCAGTCGCTCGCGCTCGACGTGGAACTGGTCGAGGACAAGGACGTGCTGCGCCAGAGCTAGCCGTCGTCCCCCGACTTTCCCAACCGCCTATCGCCTACCGCCTAAAGCCTACAGCCTCGGAGTTCTCGTGAAGGACGTCTACAACCTGTTCGAGAAGCCCAAGAACCCGCTCCAGTACGTCGCCGTCAAGATCTCGCTCGCCTCGCCGGAGAAGATCCGGTCGTGGTCGCACGGCGAGGTGAAGAAGCCGGAGACCATCAACTACCGCACCTTCAAGCCCGAGCGTGACGGCCTCTTCTGCGCCAAGATCTTCGGCCCGGTGAAGGACTACGAGTGCATCTGCGGCAAGTACAAGCGCATGAAGCACCGCGGCATCACCTGCGAGAAGTGCGGCGTCGAGGTGATCCAGGCGAAGGTGCGTCGCGAGCGCCTCGGTCACATCGAGCTGGCCACGCCGGTGGCCCACATCTGGTTCCTCAAGAGCCTGCCGAGCCGCATCGGCAACCTGCTCGACGTGTCCCTGAAGGACCTCGAGAAGGTGCTGTACTGCGAGAGCTACATGGTCACCGACCCCGGCGAGTCCTCGCTGAAGGAAGGCGAGATCCTCTCCGAGGAAGACTACCAGGAGGCCATCCGCACCTACGGGTACGGCAGCTTCGAGGTGGGCATGGGCGGCGAGGTGGTCCGCGATGCGCTCAAGAAGCTCGAGATTGCCAACCTCTCCGAGAGCCTGCGCCAGCAGATGCGCGACACGACGAGTGAAGCGCAGCGCCGCAAGATCGCCAAGCGCCTGAAGATCGTCGAGGCCTTCCACGCCTCGGGCAACCTGCCCCAGTGGATGATGCTCGAGGTGGTGCCGGTGATCCCGCCCGACCTGCGCCCGCTCGTGCCGCTCGACGGTGGCCGCTTCGCCACCAGCGACCTGAACGACCTCTACCGCCGCGTGATCAACCGCAACAACCGTCTCAAGCGGCTGCACGATCTCAACGCCCCCGAGATCATCATCCGCAACGAGAAGCGCATGCTGCAGGAGGCCGTCGACGCCCTGTTCGACAACGGCCGCCGCGGCAAGGTCTTCACCGGCCCCAACAAGCGCGCGCTCCGCTCGCTGTCCGACATGCTCAAGGGCAAGCACGGCCGCTTCCGCCAGAACCTGCTCGGCAAGCGCGTGGACTACTCGGGCCGCTCGGTCATCGTCGTCGGTCCCGAGCTGCGCCTGCACCAGTGCGGCCTTCCGAAGAAGATGGCGCTCGAGCTCTTCAAGCCCTTCATCTACGCCAAGCTCGAGGAGCGTGGCCTCGTCACGACCATCAAGGCCGCGAAGAAGATGGTGGAACGCGAGGAGAACGAGGTGTGGGACGTGCTCGACGAGGTGATCAAGGAGCACCCCGTCATGCTCAACCGCGCTCCGACGCTCCACCGCCTCGGCATCCAGGCCTTCGAGCCGGTGCTCATCGAGGGCAAGGCCATCCAGCTCCACCCGCTCGTCTGCACCGCCTTCAACGCCGACTTCGACGGCGACCAGATGGCCGTGCACGTGCCGCTGAGCATCGAGGCCCAGATCGAGGCCCGCGTGCTGATGATGTCGACCAACAACATCCTCAGCCCCGCCTCGGGTCGCCCGATCATCCAGCCCAGCCAGGACGTGGTGCTCGGCTGCTACTACATGACCCGCCTCCGCAAGTACGCGAAGGGTCACGGCCGCAGCTTCGGCGACCCCGCCGAGGTCGAGTGCGCTTACGACGCCGGCGAGGTTCACCTCCAGGCCCCCATCAAGGTCCGCCTCCCGGCGATGCGCCTCGAGAGCCGCCTGCACGAGCGCATCCCGGAACTCAAGGATGCGCACCTGCTCGTGGGCGTCGACGTGTCCGCCGACTCGCGTGAGATCTGGCACGTGCACCGCGGCGCCACCACGCGCCACGCCGAGAACACCGTGGTGGCCGACGTGGCCAGCGTGGGCGGCGACATCGCGGTGAGCGTCGATGGCGCCAAGGTCGACGGTGACGCCTTCGCCACCGTGGGCTTCCACCACCAGGGCGGCAAGCTCCCCGGCGGCAAGGGCCTGCGTTTCGTCGCCGGTCACGGCGCGGGCAAGTCCAAGCCGGCCGTCGACGGCGCCGGCGAGTTCGAGGGCGACGCGATCGACCTCGACGCCGGCCCCGAGCTGGTGGTCAAGGCCTACCGCCTGCCGAAGCTCCGCGGCAACTCGCGCGTCATCGGCGTGCTCAGCTGCAGCCTCCCCAGCGAGGGCGGCGAGGTGGTGATCGACGCGCGCCTCAACACCGCCCGTCGCCTCGAGCTGCTCCGCAAGGGCGTGGCGGCGCTTCGCGCCAAGTTCGAGGACGACCTCGTGCTCGTGGTCGCCCCGGCCGGCTTCTTCGGCTTCGAGGGCAAGGTGCCGCTCAGCCTCGACGGCGGCGACAGCCTCGAGGGCAAGGGCGAGATGGTGGATACCACCGTGGGCCGCGTGCTCTTCTTCGCCAACGTGGTGCCGCGCGAGATCCCCTTCAGCCTCGCGAACCGCGCGCTCGGCAAGAAGCAGCTCGGCGAGCTCATCGATCGCTGCTACCGCGTGGCCGGCGCCAAGAAGACGGTGCTCATGGCCGACGCGCTCATGCAGATGGGCTTCCGCATGTCCACCGCCGCCGGCATCTCGGTGTGCATCGACGACATGAAGATCCCCGAGGACAAGTCGGTGGAGATCGAGAAGGCCGCCAAGGAAGCGCGCGACACCGAGAACCAGTACGCCGACGGTCTCATCACCATCAAGGAGCGCTACAACAAGGTGGTCGACCTCTGGTCGAGCGTCACCGACTTGATCTCCAAGCGCCTGATCAGCAACATCAAGCTCGACAAGATCGTCAACCCCGAGACGGGCAAGCTGGAAGAGCAAGACAGCTTCAACGCCATCTGGATGATGGTCGACTCAGGCGCCCGTGGCTCCACCACGCAGATCCGGCAGCTCGCCGGCATGCGAGGCCTGATGGCCAAGCCGAGCGGCGAGATCATCGAGAACCCGATCACCTCGAACTTCCGCGAGGGGCTCACGGTGCTCGAGTACTTCATCTCGACGCACGGCGCGCGCAAGGGCCTCGCCGACACCGCGCTCAAGACCGCCAACTCCGGCTACCTCACCCGTCGCCTCGTCGACGTCGTGCAAGACACGATCGTCACCGCGAAGGACTGCGGCACTCGCGGTGGCATGGAGATCCGCTCCCTCATCGAAGGCGGCGAGGTCATCGAGCACGTGGGCGAGCGCGTTCTCGGCCGCGTGGCGAGCGAGGACATCCTCGACCCGTACAGCGACGAGATCCTCGTGCCGCGCAACGGTCTCATCGACGAGGCCGCCGTGGAGCGCATCGTCGCCGCCGGCGCCGACCGCGTGAAGATCCGCTCGGTGCTCTCCTGCGACATGCGCTGGGGCGTGTGCGCCATGTGCTACGGCCGCGACCTGGCGCGCGGCACGCTGGTCAACGTGGGCGAGGCCATCGGCGTCATCGCGGCCCAGTCCATCGGCGAGCCGGGCACCCAGCTCACGATGCGCACCTTCCACATCGGCGGTGCCGCGTCGCGAGAGGTCACCCAGTCGTACCTCGAGCTCAAGACCACGGGCACGATCAAGTACAGCGACGCGCTGCTCACCACCACCGACCGCCACGGCCGCACCGTGGTGACCTCGCGCAACGGCGAGCTCAAGGTCGTGGACGACAAGGGTCGCGAGCGCGAGAAGTACGGCATCCCCTACGGCGCCTACCTGCTCGTGAAGGACGGCGACCGCGCCGCCGCGAAGACCCGCGTGGCGCAGTGGGACGGCTTCAACACGCCGATCCTCGCCAACGACGGCGGCGTCGTGGCCTTCGAGGACTTCGACGGCGTGGTGAAGGAGTCCACCGACACCCTCACCGGCCGCCGGTCGCGCGAGGTGGAGAACTTCTCCGACACCGAGAAGCGTCCCCGCATCGTGGTGAAGGAGCCGGGCGCCAAGGGCAAGCAGAAGCTGCGTGTCTTCCTCTCCGCCGGCACCAAGGTGGAGGTGGAAGAGGGCGCCGACGTCCAGGTGGGCGACGTGCTCGCGAAGATCCCCCGCGAGACCATGAAGACCAAGGACATCACCGGCGGTCTCCCCCGCGTGGCCGAGCTCTTCGAGGCCCGCAAGCCGAAGGAAGTCGCCATCATCACCGAGGTCGACGGCACCATCACCTTCGGCAAGGACACCAAGGGCAAGCGCCGCATCGTCGTCACCGCCGAGAACGGTAGCGCCCAGGAATACCTCATCCCGAAGGGCAAGAACATCACGGTCAACGAGGGCGACTACGTGCGCGCCGGCGACCCGCTGATGGACGGCGCCGCCAACCCGCACGACATCCTCAAGATCAAGGGCGAGAACGAGCTGGCCAACTACCTGGTCGACGAGATCCAGGAGGTTTACCGCCTGCAAGGCGTCAAGATCAACGACAAGCACATCGAGGTGATCGTCCGCCAGATGCTCCGTCGCGTGCGCGTGAAGACGCCGGGCGACACGAACTTCCTGGCCGACGAGCCGGTGGAGAAGTGGAAGCTCGACGAGGAGAACGAGCAGGTGGTGAACAACGGCGGCAAGCCCGCCCAGATCGAGCCCTTGCTGCTCGGCATCACCAAGGCCTCGCTCTCCACCGACAGCTTCCTCAGCGCGGCTTCCTTCCAGGAGACCACGCGCGTGCTGACCGAGGCCGCCATCAACGGCCGCACCGACCGCCTCCGCGGCCTCAAGGAGAACATCCTCATGGGCCGTCTCATCCCCGCCGGTACCGGCTTCGCCGCCTACCAGAAGCTCGGGATGATGGTCGCCGACCGGGCGATGGCCGGCGCCGAGGACAGCGAGGAAGCGATCTAGCCGCCGCTTGACACCGCGACGGGCGCAGGTAATAGGCCGCGCCCGTCGAACCCCACCCCCCCAGAAGGACTCGATGCCGACGATCAACCAGCTTGTGCGCCAAGGCCGCCGTAAGGTCGCGCACAAGAGCGCCTCACCCGCGCTGAAGGAATGCCCCCAGAAGCGGGGCGTGTGTACGCGCGTGTACACCACCACGCCGAAGAAGCCGAACTCCGCGATGCGCAAGGTGGCGCGTGTTCGCCTCACCAACGGCATCGAGGTCACCTCGTACATCCCGGGCGTGGGCCACAACCTGCAGGAGCACAGCTCCGTGCTCATCCGCGGCGGCCGCGTGAAGGACCTCCCCGGCGTGCGCTACCACATCATCCGCGG
>VGRQ01000073.1 GCA_016875315.1 Deltaproteobacteria bacterium
GCCTTGTCGGCCGGTGCGCTCGCAGCGCTCGCGCCGCGGGCTTCGCGCCCCTCCGGCCCCTGTCCGCGCCCGGGCGGGCGCTACCAGGTGCCTTCGGGGCCCCCCTCCGCGCCGATGTCGGAGCGGGTGCCGTCGGCGTCGGTGATGAGCGGGTCGCCCCAGTCGACGCCGTTGCTGCTGTTGAGGCCGACGTCGTCGTTCCACGGGTTGCCGTCGCAGCTCACGCCCGCGAGGAGGCTGCCGGTGCCGGTGATGCCGCTGCCGGCGGTCCAGGCGCCGCTGTAGGTGCCGCCAGTGCTGCTGTTGACGAGGTCGGAGTAGCGCAGCGCGCCGGTACCCGCCGAGTAGAGCAGCGGCGAGGCGGTGGAGGCCTGGAAGATGCCGTTGTCGACGGAGCCGGTGGTGCCGCTGCCGAGGTACGCCTGCGAGCCGTTGGTCGACGCGGTGCCCGCAGTGTTCTGGTACATCACCGAGTTGACGACGCTGGTGGTGCCGCTCGACTCGGTGAAGAGGCCGCCGCCGTCGGTGGTGGCGTTGTTACACGCGAACACGGTGTTCTCCAGCGTGCCGCCCGAGGCGGAGAGGGCCATGGCCGCGCCGTCCGAGGCGGTATTGTCGTCGAACCAGCCACGGGTGCTGTCCATCGTGGTGCCACTGCCGCCGTAGGCGCCGCCGCCCTGGTCGGCGCTGTTGTCGACGAACCAGCTGTCCGACACGCTGGTGATCGAGTCGAGCGCGCAGATGCCGCCTCCGAAGCTGTAGACCCAGGTCTGCGACCAGGCGCCGGTGGACACCTGGTCGAAGTCGGGGAGGTCGTTGTCGGTGAAGACCATCTCCGAGAACATGGGGTCGTCCCCGTTGATGTAGGCGCCGCCGCCGCAGAACTCCCAGGTGGTGACGGTGCAGGTGCTGTCGGCCGCGTGCGAGGGGTCGGAATCAGCGCAGGTGGTGCTGGTGCTGCTGCTCGATCCAAAGCCGGTGCCGCCCGCGACGGTGAAGCCGTGGATGTGGGGCATCGCGCCGCTGCCCGAGTCGATCCGGAAGACCGGGTGGCAGTCGGTGGGATTGGTGTAGTTGCAGGTGGTGAGCGAGGGGTCGATGCGGGTGCTGTTCCAGCCCTCCACGCCCCACACGTCGAGCGACTTGCCGCCCAGGTCGATGTCGTACTCGTTGTAGGTGCCGCCGTAGCCGAGCACGCACTCGTTGGCCGCGTCGATCGCGTCCTGGAGCAGGTCGAAGGGGTTGCCCGCCGAGCCGTCGCCCGAGCCGCTGCCGCCCATCGGGTCGGCGACCCTGGGCTCGCCCGCGTCGGCGTCGTTGCAGTCGTAGTCGTTGTCGACGTAGCCGCTGGGCGCCGAGCAGGCCGACACCGTGTCGCTGGCGTCGCCGTAGGTGTCGCTGTCGTCGTCGGCGTAGTAGGTGGTGCCGTCGGCCACGCCGTCGACCTCGTCGATGGCGCCGTCGCAGTCGTTGTCCTCGCCGTCGCAGTACTCGGTGGCACCCGGGTAGGTGCCGTTCTCGAGGTCGTCGCAATCGGTGTTGTCGCTGACGTAGCCAGTCGGCTGGTAGCAAGCGACATCCGACGAGGCCGCGTCGCCGTAGCCGTCGTTGTCGGCGTCGCGGTACCAGGTGCTCGCGTCGGCGGCGGCGTCTTCGTCGACGGTGCCGTCGCAGTCGTCGTCCTCGCCGTTGCAGTACTCGGTGGCGCCGGGGTTCGTCTCGTAGCGGCCGTCGTCGCAGTCGGTGTTGTCGGCCACGTAGCCGCCGGGCACGCTGCACTCGACGTCGGAGACGGCGGGGTCGCCGTAGCTGTCGCCATCGCTGTCGGCGTACCAGGTGGTGGCATCCACGGCGCTGTCCTCGTCGGTGGTGCCGTCGCAGTCGTCGTCGATGCCGTTGCAGTACTCCGACGCGCCGGGGTTGGTGAGCGCCCGGGAGTCGTCGCAATCGGTGTTGTCCGCCACGTAGCCGGCGGGGGCCGAGCACTCGACGTCGGAGACGGCCGGGTTGCCGTAGCCGTCGCTGTCGGCGTCGGCGTACCAGGTGGAGGCGTCGGCAGCGTCGTCCTCGTCGATGATACCGTCGCAGTCGTCGTCCTCGCCGTCGCAGTACTCGGTGGCGCCCGGGTAGGTGGCGGCATCGAGGTCGTCGCAGTCGCCGGGGGTGGCGACGTAGCCGGCGGGCTGGTCGCAATCGACATCGCTCCAGGTGGCGCTGCCGTAGCTGTCGCCGTCGGCGTCGCGGTACCAGGTGCTCACGTCGACGGCGCTGTCCTCGTCGATGTCGCCATCGCAGTCGTCGTCGATGGTGTTGCAGTACTCGGCGGCGCCGGGGTTGGTCTCGTAGCGGCCGTCGTCGCAGTCGGTGTCGTCGGACACGTAGCCGGTGGGCTGGTAGCACTCGACGTCGGACAGCGAGGGGTCGCCGTAGCCGTCGCTGTCGGCGTCGGCGTACCAGGTGCTGGCATCGACCGCGCTGTCTTCGTCGGTGCTGCCGTCGCAGTCGTCGTCGATGCCGTTGCACCACTCGTCGGCCCCGGGGTTGGTGCGGTAGCGGCCGTCGTCGCAGTCGGTGCTGTCGGACACGTAGCCGACAGGCTGCGAGCAGGCGGTGGTGGTGCTGCTGGCGTCGCCGTAGCTGTCGCGGTCGCTGTCGGCGTACCAGGTGCTGGCGTCGGCCGCGTCGCCCTCGTCGGCGGTGCCGTCGCAGTCGTTGTCGATGCCGTCGCACACCTCGGTGGCCGCCGGGTTGGCGGCGGTGGTGGTGTCGTTGCAGTCGGTGTTGTCGGTGACGTAGCCCGCGGGCTGGTAGCACTCGACGTCGCTGTTGCTCGCGTCGCCATAGCCGTCGCCGTCGGCGTCGGCGTACCAGGTGGTGGCGTCGGCGGCGCTGTCCTCGTCGGTGTTGCCGTCGCAGTCGTCGTCGATGCCGTTGCAGAGCTCGGTGGCGCCAGGATTGACGCTGCCGTTGCCGTCGTCGCAGTCGGTGTCGTCGGCGACGTGGCCGAAGGGCCGCGAGCAGGAGACGGTGGAGCTGGCCGCGTCGCCGTAGGTGTCGTTGTCGGCGTCGGCGTACCAGGTGCTCGCGTCGGCGGCGCTGTCCTCGTCGACGTTGCCGTCGCAGTTGTCGTCGATGCCGTTGCACAGCTCGGTGGCGCCGGGGTTCACCTCGTCGTTGCCGTCGTCGCAATCGTCGGGGTTCTCGGCGTAGCCGGTGGGCAGCGCGCACGCCTCGCCGGGCATCGACGCGTCGCCGTAGCCGTCGTCGTCGAGGTCGGCGTAGTAGGTGGTGGTGACGTCTTCATCGACGCTGCCGTCGCAGTCGTTGTCGATGGTGTCGCAGATCTCGAGGTTGCCGGGGAAGGCGGCCGCGGTGCTGTCGTCGCAGTCGGTGTTGTCGAGCACGTAGCCGGTGGGCTCATCGCCCTCGCAGTACACGGTGGCGCTTACCGGGTCGCCGAAGGAGTCCTTGTCGGCGTCGGCGTAGTAGGTGGTGCCCACGCCGTCGTCGACGGTGCCGTTGCAGTCGTTGTCGATGCCGTCGCACACCTCGGTGTTGCCCGGGTAGGCCTTGGCCTCGGCGTCGTCGCAGTCGTCGGGGTTGCTCACGTAGCCCTCGGGCTGCTCGCAGGCGGTGGTGCTCGCGCCGGCATTGCCGAAGCCGTCACCATCGACGTCCTGGTAGTAGGCGCCGAGCACGCCCTCGTCGGTCTCCCCGTTGCAGTTGTTGTCGAGCCCGTCGCAGATCTCGGAAGCGCCGGGGTTCATCGTGGCGTCGTTGTCGTCGCAGTCGCCCTCGCTGACCGAGTAGCCATCGCCGTCCTCGTCGTCCTGGGCGACGACGTCGATGCTGTCCTCGGTGTCCTTGCTGTCGTCGCTGCCCCCGCCGGGACAGCCGAGCAAGAGCGCGATGGGCAACAGGTAGGGAATGGGGCGCATGGCGACCTCGACGTGGGTTGGGGACTGCGACGGTTTATTACAGCCGGCGACGATCGGCCCCAAAAACGAGAAGGGGCCCCCTCGCGGGGACCCCTCGCGGCCTCCGAGGAGGCACTACATCGGCAGGGTGCCGGTGTCGTTCCAGGGGTTGCCGTCGCAGCCGATGGAGCCGGCGAAGCTGCCCGTGGCGGTGACGCCCGAGCCCACCGTCCAGGAGCCGCTGTAGGTGCCGCCCGCCCCGTTGTTCCACAGGTCGGAGTTCGAGAGCGAGCCGGTGCCCGCGGCGTAGAACAGCGGCGAGGAGGTCGAACCCTCGCTGATGCTGTAGGTGACGCCCAGGGTGACGCCGCTACCGACGTAGATCTGCGAGCCGTTGGAGGCCGCGGTGCCCGCGGTGTTCTCGTACATCACCGAGTTGTAGACCGAGCTGCTGCCGCTCGACTCGGTGTAGATACCGCCGCCGTCGGTGGTGGCGTTGTTGCACGCGAGGACCGAGCCGGAGACGCTGGAGTCGGAGCCCGACACCGCCATGGCGGCACCGTCGGTCGCGGCGTTGTCGTCGAACCAGCTGCCGGAGACGCCGAGGGAGGCGCTCCCACCGGCGTAGGCGCCGCCGCCCTGGTCGGCGCTGTTGTCGACGAACCAGCTGTCTTCCACCGTGGTGACCGAGTCCATCGCGCAGATGCCGCCACCGTAGCTGTAGATCCAGGTCTGGGACCAGGAGCCGGTGGAGACCTGGTCGAAGTCGGGCAGGTCGTTGTCGATGAAGGCCATCTCGGAGAAGGTGGGGTCGTCGCCGTTGACGTAGGCGCCGCCGCCACAGAACTCCCAGGTGGTGACGGTGCAGCTGCTGTCCTCACCGTGAGACGGGTCGGAGTCGGCACAGGTGGTGGTGCTGCTGCTGCTGCGCCCCATGCCGGTACCGCTGGTGACGGTGAAGCCGTGGATGGTCGGCGTGGCGCCGCTGCCGCTGGCGATGATGAACACCGGCGCGCAGTCCTCGGGGTTGGTGTAGTTGCAGGTGCTCAGGCCCGGGTCGATCTCGGTGTCGGCCCAGCCGGCCACGCCCCACACGTCGAGCGACTTGCCGCCGAGGTCGATGCTGTCCTCGCGGTAGGTGCCCTCGAGGGCCACCACGCACTCGTCGGCGGCGTTGATCGCGTCCTGCAGCAGGTCGTAGGGCGAGCCGGCCGAGCCGTCGCCGGAGGCGGAGCCGCCCATCGGGTCGACGGTGACGGGCTCGCTGCTGTCGGCGTCGTTGCAGTCGTAGCTGTTCTCGACGTAGCCGCTCGGCACCGAGCAGGCGGAGACGGTGTCGCTGGCGTCGCCGTAGGTGTCGGTGTCGTCGTCGGCGTAGTAGGTCGTGCCGTCGGCCACGCCACCGATCTCGTCGATGGTGCCGTCGCAGTCGTCGTCCTCGCCGTTGCAGTACTCGGTGGCGCCCGGGTAGGTCGTGGCGGTGAGGTCGTCGCAGTCGGTGCTGTCGGCCACGTAGCCAGAGGGCTGGTAGCACTCGACGTCGGTGTAGGCGCTGGCGCCGTAGCCGTCGCTGTCGGCGTCGCGGTACCAGGTGGAGGCGTCGGCGGCGCTGTCCTCGTCGATGGTGCCGTCGCAGTCGTCGTCGATGGTGTTGCAGTACTCGGTGGCGCCGGGGTTGGTCTCGTAACGACCGTCGTCGCAATCGGTGTTGTCGGCGACGTAGCCAGTGGGCTGGTAGCAGGCCATGTCGGTGCTGGCGGGGTTGCCGTAGCCGTCGGCGTCGGCGTCGGCGTACCAGGTGGAGCTGTCGGCGGCGTCGTCCTCGTCGGTGGTGCCGTCGCAGTCGTCGTCGTAGCCGTTGCAGTACTCGGTGGCGCCGGGGTTGGTCAGCGCGCGGCCGTCGTCGCAGTCGGTGTTGTCGGCGACGTAGCCAGCGGGCTGGTAGCACTCCACGTCGGTGACCGACGCGTTGCCGTAGCCGTCGGTGTCGGCGTCCTGGTACCAGGTGGTGGCGTCGGCGGCGTCGTCCTCGTCGGTGGTGCCGTCGCAGTCGTTGTCGATGCCGTCGCAGTACTCGGTGGCGCCCGGGTACGCGGTGTTGGTGGTGTCGTTGCAGTCGGTGTTGTCGGCCACGTAGCCGGCGGGCTGGTAGCACTCGACGTCGCTGCTGGCCGCGTTGCCGTAGCCGTCGCTGTCGGCGTCGGCGTACCAGGTGCTGGCGTCGACGGCGCTGTCCTCGTCGGTGCTGCCATCGCAGTCGTCGTCGATGCCGTTGCAGTACTCGGCGGCGCCGGGGTTGGTCTCGTAGCGGGCGTCGTCGCAGTCGGTGTTGTCGGCCACGTAGCCGGCGGGCTGGTAGCACTCGACATCGGTCATCGAGGCGTCGCCGTAGCCGTCGCCGTCGGCGTCGGCGTACCAGGTGGAGGCGTCGGCGGCGGTTTCCTCGTCGATGGTGCCGTCGCAGTTGTCGTCGATGCCGTTGCACAGCTCGGTGGCACGGGGGTTGACGTTGGCGTCGGTGTCGTCGCAGTCGGCCGGGTTCTCGGAGAAGCCGGTAGGCAACGAGCAATCCTGGGTGGTCATCGAGGCGTCGCCGAAGCCGTCGCCGTCGGTGTCGGCGTAGTAGGTGGTGGTGACGCCCTCGTCGACGTTGCCATCGCAGTTGTTGTCGATGGTGTCGCACACCTCGGTGTTGCCCGGGTAGGCGGCCGCGGTGCTGTCGTCGCAGTCGGTGTTGTCGAGGACGTAGCCCTCGGGCTGCGTGCCCTCGCAGTACACGGCGGAGCCCGCGGCGTCGCCGTAGCCGTCCTTGTCGGCATCGGCGTAGTAGGTGGTGCCCACGCCGTCGTCGACGGTGCCGTTGCAGTCGTTGTCGATGCCGTCGCAGACCTCGGAGTTGCCGGGGTAGGCCTTGGCCTCGGCATCGTCGCAGTCGTCGCCGTTGGTGACGTAGCCCTCGGGCTGCTCGCAGGCGGTGGTGCTCTCGGCGGCGTTGCCGAAACCATCGGTGTCGACGTCGCGGTAGAAGGTGGTGGTGACGCCCTCGTCGGCGGTGCCGTCGCAGTTGTTGTCGAGACCGTCGCAGATCTCGGCGGCGTCGGGGTTGATCGACGCGTCGTTGTCGTCGCAATCACCCTCGGAGGTGCAATAACCGTCGCCGTCTTCCTCGACGCAGTCGTTGGGGTCGACTTCGGTGTCGCCGGTCTCCTTGTCGCCGTTGCCGCCGGGGCAGCCCATGAGGAAGAGCACGAGAGAGAGGCCAAGGATGTTGCGTTCCATGGAGTTCCTCGGAGAGAAAATCGTTGAGGGGAGGCGAAAGGAAACGACGGCAGCGGTGGGTACAGCGAGGTCGGGTGCGGACTTTAGCGCGGCTGACGATGGGCGTCAACGATTTGTCTCAGCCGGTCGGCGGCGCTGGCGATCTCCGTGACATTTCGTTTCAAGTCTCGAGTGCGCCGTACCGGAGACCACGATCCGAGATTCTATAGGACTGGCGACCAGAAAGGCGCAGGATGGCGAGGAGGATGGCCACCCCGGCGAGCAGCGTGTCGGCCCGGTCGGGGCTGGAGACAATCAGTGACCGCCTCTCGGCGGGGGAAGCGGCGAGTAGGCGGTCTCCCCAGGTTCGAAGGGCCGTGGCAGGCAACACGCTGTTGTGGACCAGCGACGAGTCGTACGTGGCGAGGCCGAGATTTGTCGCGGCGAGCGAGGTGGCGGTGCCGGCGACCGCCACGACGGCCCGCGGTCGCGCGGGGAGACGCACGGTGGCGACGGCCTCGTCGATGGCGGCACGGCAGCGCGCCAGCGCCGGCGGCTCCACGCGCTCGTAGCCGAGGAAGGCGTCGGTGAGGCGCACCGTCCCGATCTCCAGCGACACGCGGTAGAGGATCTTGCCGCCTTCGCCGAGAATGATCTCCGTGGAACCACCGCCGGGGTCGCAGAGGAGGACCGGTCCCAGAGGGAGGGTGAGCCCGGTGAGGCCGCCCAGGTAGGTCATGCGGGCCTCCTCCTCGCCGCTGATGACCTCGACCTCGACGCCGGTTTGACGCTTCACGTCGGCGTAGAACGAGGCGGCGTTGAGCGCGCGGCGGCTCGCGCTGGTGGCAACGGCGCGGATGTTGGCCGGGGCGATGCCGTAATTCGCGGCCACGGCGGCGTAGTCCCGGAGGGCGGCGATGGCCGCTTCCTTGCGCTCGGGCCGGAAGACCCCGGTCTCCCCCATCCCCCGCCCCAGCCCGACCACGCGGGCCTCGTCGTGGACGACGCGATCGCCATCCATGACCAGGAGGAGGATCGAGTTGGAGCCGATGTCGATGGAGGCTTTCATCGACGGAGCCTTACTGCCCTCTCCCGGCCTTCGGCCACCCTCTCTCGCGAGCGGGAGAGGGGAGCCCGAGCAGACCTCGGTCACCAGCTGAGGTGACCGCTCCAGTGGGGGTTCGTGTACCCGCCGCCGCCCTCGGAGAGCTGCACCTGGTGGTTGCCGTCGGCGCTGGCGAGCCACACGTGGGCGGCGCCGGTGCGGGTGGAGGAGAAGACGAGGTAGTTGCCGTCGGGCGACCAGGATGGGTCCTCGTTGTCGCCGCGTCCCTGCGTCACGCGCGACATGCCCGTGCCATCGACGTTGACGGTGAACACGTCGAAGCTGCCGTCGCGACCAACGAAGGCGATCTTGTCGCCCCGGGGCGACCAGGAGGGGTCGGTGTTGTGGCTGCCCTGGAAGGTGACGCGCCTCGCGCCGCTGCCATCGGCGTTCATCACGTAGATCTGCGGGCCGCCGCTGCGCTCGGAGACGAAGGCGATCTTCGAGCCGTCGGGGGAGTAGGTAGGGGAGACGTCGATGCCCGGGTTCTGCGTGAGTCGCGCGATCTGCGTGCCGGCCAGCGGGTCGATGGTGACGATCTCGCTGTCGCCGCCTGGCGACAGCGTGAGCGCGATGGTGTCGCCCCCCGGCGCCCACGAGCAGCCGGTGTTGATCCCAGTGCGTGCCGATACCCGCCGGATCGCGGATTTCAGCAGGTCGGCGATGTAGAGGTCGGGATTGCCCGCGGCGTAGCTGGTGAAGCAGAGCGAGCTGCCCGACGCGTTCCAGCGAGGCTTGAGGTTGATCGACTTGTTCTTCGTGATCTGCCGCCGCCCGCCGCCGTCGATGTCCATCACGTAGATCTCCTTGTTCCCGGAGAAGTTCCCGGTGAAGGCGACGCGCGTGTCGAAGAAGGACTTCTCCTGGGTGACGAGCTGGATGATGGTGTCGGCGGTGCGGTGGGCGAGCTGTCGCGCGGCGCTCGAGGGGCCGGAGAAGGCCTTGGCGCCGAGCTTGGTGCCGCCGTTGACGTCGTACACCCACACCTCGGCGCGCTGGTTTCCCCCCTGGTCGGCGAGGAGGGTCTTGGCGAGCACCGCCGCCCCCGGGGTGCGCCAGTCGGCGAAGTCGAACTCGCCCGGCTTGACCCCGGCCTCGGCGGGCTCCACGTAGGCCTTCGGGTCGATGATCTTGAACCACCCGGAGATCTCGAGGTCGCGACGCAACACCCGGAGGTACTCGTCGCTGGCCGCGCCGCTGCCCTCGGGAGCGGGAATCGCGATGGGGATGTCGCGACTGGGACCCTGCCCCACCACGAGCCCGACCACGGTGCGCGCGGGCTCCTGGGCCTCGCCCGGCCACGCGAGTGTCCCGAGCGCGAGGGAGGTGGCGCCGAGCAAGAGGGCGGTCCGCTTCGTCATTGGGGGCACACGCAGGTGAGGACGGCGTCGAGGCCGTCGGGATGGTTGGGAGGCGTGGGCGGCAGCTTACCGGTGTTGGCGAAAGCCTGCCTGCAGGCGCCGTCGAAGGTGCCGGTGCCGCTGCTCTTGCTCACGCTGGCGTCGCCGTCGATGGTGCCATCGGGCAACACCGACACCGTGGCCTCCGCGAGCAGCGACCGGTTCGCCGCGCAGAGCGCCGGCAAGGGGTGGAAGTTCTTGTCGACGATCGCCTGGGCCGCCTGCACCCACTTCGACAGGGCGGGGTCGCGCACGCCGGCCCGCGAGATGTTGCCCGCGCCCTCCGTGGTTTCTCCCGACGAGGCCGCTCGATCGGTCGTCCCCACCTCGGCGCTCAGGTCTTTCAAGAGCTCCTCGCGGCGCAGCTCGTCGAGCAGCGACGAGCGGGTGTCGGACTGGCTGCCCCTCGTCGGCTCCGTCGGCAGGGCCAACTCGCTGGGATTGGGTGGCGGCTTGGCGGCGTCGGGATTCTGCGTGCCCCGGTTGACGTCGGGGGCGCGCTCGGCGCGCTGCGGCATGCGCGAGGCCTGCGAGGCCGCCACCAGCTCGACCATGATCGGCTCGGGCTGTTTGAAGAGGGCCCCGTCGTCGCCGCAGCGGGCGACGGCCACGGTGAGGAACACGAAGCCGTGCGCGACGAACGCGGCCGGCCACTCCCACGAGGGGAGGGGATGGCGGGGACGGAAACCCGCCAACTACTTCCCCTTCGGCTCGGTCATCAGTCCCACCTTGGGCACCCCGGAGCCCTTGGCGAGCTCCAGCACGTCGACGACCTTCTGGTAGGGGAGAGTTCCATCTGCCGCGACGAAAACCGGCTGGCCGGGATGTTGCTTCCCTTCCTCGGCGAGGTTGGCGCCGAGCTGCTCGATCGTCACCGGGCGGGCGTCGCCGCTGCCGCGCGACAGCGTGTAGCTGCCGTCGGCGGCGATGCCGATGACGAGGTTGTCGTTGGCGGCGTCGAGCGGAGGGGTGTCGCCGCTCGGCAGGTCGATCTCCACGCCGGTGACGAGCAGCGGCGCGGTGACCATGAAGATGATGAGCAGGACCAGCATCACGTCGACGAAGGGCGTGACGTTGATCTCCGACATCATGCCGCCGTCGCGGGACGGCCCCGACATGCCCACGGCCTACCTCCCCCGGTAGTGACGCTTGACGATGTTCAGGAAGTCCGACGAGAAGGCGTCGATCTCGCCGGCCACGTGCTTGATTCGCGTGTTGAAGTAGTTGTAGGCCATCACGGCGGGGATGGCGGCGAGCAGGCCCACCGCCGTGGCCACCAGCGCGTGGGCGATGTCGGGGCCCACGGTCTGGATGCTGGCCTGGCCAGTGGCGCCGATCTTCTGGAAGGCGCGCAGGATGCCCCACACCGTGCCGAACAGCCCGATGAAGGGCGCGGTGCTGCCCGTGGTGGCAAGGAAGGGGATGAGGCGCTCGAGCTGGGCCAGCTCCACGTTCGCGGCGCGGCGCAATGCTCGCTCGATGTTCTCGGTGAGGCCGAGGTCCATCTGGCCGTGCTGGCCGCCCGAGGTGAGGCGCCCGAGCTCGACGTAGCCGGCCTTGAACACCTCGGCGACGGGACTGCTGGGCCAGCGCCCGCTGCGCTGGTACACGTCGTCGAGGCTGGCGGCCTTCCAGAAGGCCTCGGTGAAGGCGGCCGACTGCGCCTGGGCGCGGCGGACGACGTTCCACTTGTTGAGGATGATTCCCCAGCAGGCGACGGACATGCCAACCAGGGCGAAGAGCACGAGTTGGACGACGAGATCGGCGGCGAAGACCAGTTCGACGATGCTGAAGCCGTCGTCGGGGGCGGGCGTCATGCCGGCGCGCTTATCCTCCGCCTACCCCCCGCGGGTGCGCATGTAGCCCTCGATCGCCTCGGCGTTCGACGGCGCGAGCTCGCTCGCCTTGCGGTAGGCGTCGGCGGCGAGGCTCCGTTGCCCGAAGCTCTCGTAGGCCTTGCCGAGCATCAGGAAGGCGCCGGGGTGGCTGGGCAAGAGCCGCGTGGTGTTGCGCAGCGCGCGGATGGCGAGGTCGGTGCGGCCTTGCTCGTTTCCGAGCATGGCGAGGCTCATCCAGGCGTACCCGTTGCACTTGTCCATCGTGAGCGCGGCCTTGTAGTCGCGCAGCGCCTCGTCGACGCGGCCGGTGATCCGGTACTCGTCGCCGGTGCCCACGCGCTTGCGACTCTCGGCGCGTACCGCGTCGGGTGCCGGGGCGCAGGGGTCGGGCGGGTCGGGCGGCAGATCGAGGGCGATCGCGGGGGGGGACGCGGCCGGCGCCGGTGTCGCGACCGGTGTCGTCGTCGCGACCGGAGCGGCGTACGAAGGCGCCGGGTAGCCCGGGGCCGGCGCGTAGGTCGCCGCGGGCGGGGCGGTCACCGCCGGAGGCGGCGTGCCCACGATGGTCGCGGCCACCAGGGGCTTGCCGTCGATGACCACGACGGTCTTCGCCGCGGTGTTGCCGCCGGCCGGGCGGGCGAGGCCGCCGTGGTCGATGGGCAGGCTGGACTCGCAGTCGATGACGCTGAAGTTACCGTTGCTGTCGGGGTCGCCGATGCAGGCCCCCTCCGGCAGCGAGCAGGCCTGCGCGAAGCAGTGCATCGCCAGCGGGGTGACGGCGGTGAGCACCTGGCCGAAGCCCGGGTCGTTGTCGACGTCGGCGAGGTAGGTCCCGTCCCACTTGCCCTTGCCCGAGCAGCTCAGCTGCCACGCGCCGGCGAGCTCGTAGCCGAGCCCGATCGCGTCGAGCGAGGACTTCTCCGTGCGCACCGCGAGCGTGGTGGGACAGCTGCTCGCGCCGCCGGCGCGACAGCAAGCGGCCAGCGTGGCGTCGTCGGCGAGCGCGATCGAGAGGGTCAGCAGCATGGGACCTCAGGTGCGACGTCGGGCATAGAGATCGAGCAGTCTAGCGGCGTGCGTGGGCATGTCCTCGCGAAGTATCGGTGAGTTTCGACCCCGGCCGCGGCGGATCTCGGCCGCCATCGCCGCCCGCCAGGCCCGGGGGGTGCCGGGCTCGACTAGCCCGGCCGAGGGCGCGATCTCGCTGATGCCACCGAGGTCGCTGGCGAGCACGCGCAGCCCAGCGGCGAGCGCCTCCATCACCACCAGCGGCGCGTTCTCTTCCCAGAGGCTCGGCACCAGGAGCACGTCGGCCTCGTGGAGCACCGCCTCCATCGCCGGGTGGGGCGCGGCGGGGTCGAGGCGGGCCCCGGGCACCTCGGCTACCCGGCGCGCGAGGC
>VGRQ01000074.1 GCA_016875315.1 Deltaproteobacteria bacterium
CCCCCCCCCCCCTGGCGTCAAGGCCCACGACAAAAGGTGACAACTCGTGGGCAGTCCCATCGCCTACCCCCCCGCGATCTTCCGCCAGATCATCATCACCGGGTCGTAGTACCGATCCACCACCCGCTCCTTCAGCGGGATGATCCCATTGTCGGTAATCGCGATGTGCTCGGGACACACCTCGGTGCAGCAGCGGGTGATGTTGCAGAGGCCGGAGCCGTACTCGTCCTTGATCTCGGGGATGCGGTCGTCGGTGTCGAGCGGGTTCATCTCGAGCTGAGCCAGCCGGATCATGAAACGAGGCCCGACGAAGGCGTCTTTACGGTCCTGGTCGCGCAGCACGTGACACACGGTCTGGCAGAGGTAACACTCGATGCACTTGCGGAACTCTTGCACCCGGTCGACGTCTTCCTGCTGCATCCGGTGGGTGCCGTCGGCCTCGCGGGGGCGCGGCTTGAGCGGACGGATACGCTTGTTCTGCTCGTAGTTCCAGCTCACGTCTGTCACGAGGTCCTTCACGATCGGGAAGGTCTTGAGCGGCTGGATGGTGATCGTCTCCCCTTCCGCGTAGCTGTTGAGACGGGTCATGCAGGAGAGCTTCGGCTTGCCGTTGATCTCGCAGGAGCACGAGCCACACTTGCCCGCCTTGCAGTTCCAGCGAACCGCGAGGTCGTTGGCCTCCTTGGCCTGGATCTGGTGTACCGCGTCGAGCACCATCATGCCCGGCCCGGTCTCGATGGTGTACTCCTTGAACTCGCCACCGTTCTTGTCACCGCGCCACACGCGGAACGTACGATTCGACATCGGCTAGCCCTCCAGCTCTTCGGGTTTGGCGTCGAGGATGGCCTGCAACTCGGGCGGGGTGGGATCGTGGGGGATCTTCTCGCACTCCATCTGCCCGTCGGCGCCCTTGCGGGTGACGATGTTCCACTTGGCCCATTCCTTGTTGGTCGCGTCGCCGGGGAAGTCCTCGCGGGTGTGACCACCGCGCGACTCCTCCCGCAACAGCGCGTGCCGCGCCACGCTCTCCGACACGATCAACAGGTTGCGCAGGTCGAGCGCCTCGTGCCAGCCCGCGTTGTACTGCGTGGCCCCGTGCGCCTTGACGCTGGTGGCGCGCGCCTTGAGCTTGGCGATCTCCTCCACCGCCTTCTCCAGCTCGTGCTTGATGCGGATGATGCCGACGTTGGCCTGCATCATGTCCATCAGCGCCTCGTGGATGGCGTAGGGGTTCTCGCCGCTCTCGCGGTTGAGGATGTCGGTGGCGCGGCGCACGCTGCGCATCACCTGGGCCTCGTCGAGCGCCAGCGCCGGGCAGGCCTTGACGTAGGCGGCCGCGCCGTCGCCCGCGAGCTTGCCGAACACGATGAGGTCGGAGAGCGAGTTGCCGCCCAGCCGATTGGCGCCGTGCATGCCCCCCGACACCTCGCCGGCCGCGAACAGGCCCGGCACGCGCGACATCTGGGTTTCCGGGTCGACGCGCACCCCGCCCATGGCGTAGTGCATCGTCGGGCCAACCTCCATCGGCTCCCTGGTGATGTCGAGCTCGGCGAGCTCCTTGAACTGGTGGTACATGCTCGGCAAGCGCTTGCGGATGAACTCCGCGGGGCGCTTGTTGGCGATGTCGAGGAAGGCGCCGCCGTGGGGCGACCCGCGCCCGGCCTTCACCTCGGCGTTGATCGCGCGGGCCACCACGTCGCGGGTGAGCAACTCGGGCGGGCGGCGCGCTTTCTCGTCGCCGTTGAGCCAGCGATCGGCCTCGGCGGCGTCGGCCGCCGTGCGCTCCTTGTAGTTGTCGGGGATGTAGTTGAACATGAAGCGCTCCCCCTTGTTGTTGAGGAGCACGCCACCGTCGCCACGCACACCCTCGGTCACCAGCGTGCCGCGCACTGAGGGCGGCCACACCATGCCGGTGGGGTGGAACTGGGTGAACTCCATGTCGAGGAGCTCGGCGCCTGCCTCGTAGGCCAGCGCCACGCCGTCGCCCGTCGACTCCCAGGAGTTGCTGGTGATGCGCCAGGACTTGCCGATGCTGCCCGTCGCGAGCACCACCGCCTTGGCGGTGAACAAGACGAAGCGCCCGGTTTCTTTCCAGTAGCCGATGGCCCCGGCCACGCGGTCGCCGTCTTTGAGCAAGTCGAGGACGGTACACTCCATGTGTACCTTCACCCCGGGGCTGTGGACGGTCTTGTCTTGCAGGGTGCGGATCAGCTCCAGCCCGGTGCGGTCGCCCACGTGGGCCAGGCGCGGGTAGTAGTGGCCGCCGAAGTTGCGCTGGCTGATGAGGCCGTCGTTGAGCCGGTCGAACACCGCGCCCCAGTCCTCCAGCTCCTTCACGCGCTCGGGGGCCTGCTGCGCGTGGAGCTGCGCCATCCGCGAGTTGTTCAGGAACTTGCCGCCGAACATCGTGTCGCGGAAGTGGATCTTCCAGTTGTCGCGCTTGTCCTTGTAGCCAAGGGCCGCCGCCATGCCGCCCTCGGCCATGACCGTGTGGGCCTTGCCGAGCAACGACTTGCAGATGATGCCGGTGGTGAGCCCGTGGTTGGAGCACTCGATGGCGGCGCGCAGGCCCGCGCCACCGGCGCCGATGATGATCACGTCGTAGTCGTGACGCTCGATCTCGTTGACGTTCAGCATCTAGTTGCCCGAGTAGAAGACGATGTCGTTGATGGTGCCGCTCGCGACGAGGCGGACGTACACGCCCGTCCAGCCGACCCAGATCATCGAGATCCAGGCGAAGAGCATGTGACGCTCGTTGAGCCAGGTGACGGCCTTCCACCGGCCGTAGGCCGCCGTCATGCCCTTGCCGTGGTCGTGACTGTCGCAGGAGAAGCAGTCTTTCCGGCCGCCCACGATGTGGCGCCACGCGTGGCAGCCGAAGGTGTAGGTGCCAAGCAGGATGGGGTTGAGCAAGAGGATGAAGCTGCCGAGCCCGACGTAGAGGTGGCCGTCGCGGAAGAAGCCGAGCACCGCGTCGTACGACAGGAGGAAGATGAAGGCGATCGCCGCGTAGAGCGCGTAGCGGTGGAGGTTCTGGAAGAGGAAGAGCGTGCGCTCGCCCTCGTAGCGACCCGTGGGCAGGCGGCCGAGCGGCAAGGGGTTCACCGCGCATCCGGGCGGGGTGCCCATGTAGGCCCGGTAGTAGAACTTCCGGTAGTAGTAGCAGGTGAGCCGGAAGCTCAGCGGGAAGGGCAGGATCAGCGCCGCCGAGATCGACGGGAACCACACCGGCCAGGCCGACGGCACCTCGCCGAGGAGCGCGTGGTGGACCGGCGCCGCCGCCCACACCCGCGTGTCGCTGAACAAGAGCGGCGAGTAGAAGGGCGACAGGTAGCCGCCGAAGCCGTGGCCCTCGCCCACGAAGTAGTTCGTGCCCTGGAACATCTCCCAGGTGGCGTAGAGGGAGAAGATGAGGAAGCCCAGGCCCGTCCACAGGGGCTCAATCCACCAACGGTCGGTCCGGGTGGTCTGGGCTGCGCCCGTGGGGTGGCCCCCGTGCGACGACGCGCCGTCTGCTGCCATGGAAGACTCCGCTGCAAGCCCGCCGGTGCCGACGGGGGAGCCCTCTATCCGGCCCCCAGGTGGTTAGGTAGGGCCCCGTGCTGACCGCGTCGTGTCCTTCCTGTGCGTCGCCGGTGGTGTTCGCGCACGGCGCCGCCATCACGGCGATCTGCGGATCCTGTGGTTCATGCGTGGTGCGCACCGATCGCGATGTCGCCACGCTGGGCAAGGTCTCCCACTTCGACCGCGACCTCTCGCCGCTCCAGGTCGACGCCACGGGCGTGGCCGGAAAGCGCCGCTTTCGCGTGGTGGGGGTCGTCCGGCTGGGGCGCGAGCGCGTGCGCTGGAACGAGTGGGCGATCCTCTTCGAAGACGGCGACACCGGCTGGATCGGCGAGTCCAACGGGCAGTTCTGGGTGTTCGACGAGCCGGGCAAGCCGGTGGCCCTGGGGCCCGACGTGCAGCGGCGGGGCGCGCGCTTCCGCGAGGGCAGCGACCACTGGGTGGTGGTCGAGGCCGCCGAGGCCGAGATCGTGGCCGCCGACGGTTCCTTGCCCTACGCGGTGGAGCCGGGCAAGAAGCGCCCCTACGCCGACCTGCGCCGCGTGGGCGGCGGGGTGGGCACCCTCGACTTCGAGGCCGAGCCCACGCTCTTCGCCGGCCGGGTGACGAGCCTCGTCGACCTGCGACTCGAGGGCCTCCGTCCCTTCGCCGGCTGGAGCGACCCGGCGCTGGTCCACTTCCGCGGTCCCGACGTGAGCGCGGTACGCAAGGTGAGCTGCGAGGGCTGCGGCGCGAGCTTGCCGATTCGCGCACCGGGGCTCGCGGCGATCACCGCCTGCACCTACTGCGGCACCGCCACCACGCTGGTCGACGGCCACGAGCAGGGGGCCGAGCGCGGCGCCAAGCACCAGTGGGAGCCGCCGATCGCGCTGGGCAAGCGGGGCAAGCTGCGCGGTCGCGAGTGGCAGGTGATCGGCGCGATGGTTCGCTCCGTGACCGTCGACTACATCCGCTATCCCTGGGTGGAGCTGTTCCTGTTCAACCCCTGGCGCGGCGGGGCGTGGCTGGTGTGCGCCAACGGCCACTGGAGCCTCGTGGAACTGCTCGGCGAGCTGCCCTCCTCCACGTCGGCGGGCGTGGGGGTGAGTCACGACGGCGTGGACTACCGGCGCTTCCAGGGTGGCGCCGCGACCGTCGATGCCGTGGCCGGCGAGTTCACGTGGGAGGTCCATCGCGGCGACCGGGCGAGCACTGTCGACTACATCGCGCCGCCCTTGATGCTCTCGTCGGAAACGACGCCCGACGAGACGACGTGGTCGCGGGGCGAGTACCTGCCCCACGAGGAGGTGTCCCGCGCCTTCGGCGTGGCGCTCCCCCTGCCCTCCGGCGTGGCGCCCCACCAGCCCAACCCCTACGCGGCGCCGGGCGCGCTGCCGCAAGTCGCGATGGCCGCCGGCTCGCTCGCCGCCGTGGGGGTGGCGGGCAGCGTCGTCGCCGACATGCTCGCCGCCAGCGAGGCCACGAGCGTGAAGGTCGAGGCGCTGTCGAAGGGCGACAACGCCGTCAGCGAGCCTTTCACCGTGGTCGACAGCTGGCGCCGGCGCACCGAGGTCCACATCACCGCCAGCCCGTCCTCCGGCACCGGTCTCACTGTCTCGCTGGTGAACCAGGGCGACGGCAACGTGTACGAGCAGAGCTACACTTCCGGCCGGGGCGACGACGTCACGTGGCGACTGTCGCCGGGCGACTACGTGGCGCGGGTGGAGGTTCACGAGGCCACCGCGCCGGTCGACGTGCAGGTCAACCTCGTGCGCGACCCGGGCGACGCCGGCAACCTCACCTGTGTCGGCCTCTTCGCGGCCATCGGCCTGGTGGCCCTGTTCCTCGGTGCCCGCGGCAACTTCGAGACCCAGCGCTGGGCCGAGAGCGACGGCGCCACCTCCTCGGGAGACGACGACTGATGGTCGGCAGTATCCGCGCGATCTACTTCCTGGCGCTGGCGGGCCTCGTGGCCTACACCGGCTGGACGATCCTCGTGCTGCCGATGGAGGGCCGCGGCCCCGGCGCGGTGGCCGACCCGAGCGTCCGTGAGAACCCGGCCTCGTGGCGCGCCGTGTACATCCCCTACGTGGTGTCGAGCGGGAGCAGCGGCTCCGGCGGCTACGGCTTCGGAAAATAGTCCAGCTCGGAGGCTTTCATGCACGATCCCCTCGACCCCAACGTGCTCCTCGCCACCGGCGTGTACGCCGGCATCGGCGTGGGCGTGTTCCTCGCCGCCTTCTTCGCGATGGCGAAGATGGCGCCCTTCTCGATCCGCAAGGAGATCGAGGAAGACCAGAACGTGTCCGTCGGCATCGTGATGGGCGCGGTGATCCTCGGCCTCGCCCACATCATCGCCGCGACCGTCGGCGCGAGCTGATCGTCCCCGGATGATCGCGAGCCCGCCCACCCCGACGGTCTCGCGCGCGCTCTTCGCGAGCGTGTTTCTCATCGCGAGCTGCGGGCTGATCTACGAGCTGGTCGCCGGGGCGCTGGCCTCGTACCTGCTGGGCAACTCGGTCACCCAGTTCAGCCTCGTCATCGGCACCTACCTCTCGGCGATGGGCGTGGGCTCGTGGCTGTCACGACACATCGAGCGCAACCTCGTGGTGCGCTTCGTGGAGATCGAGGTGGCCGTGGCGCTCATCGGGGGCTTCGAGGCCCCGCTCTTGTACGCAGGCTTCGCCATCACCCCCGCCTTCCGGCCGCTGTTGTTCTCGCTGGTGGCGCTGGTGGGCGTCGGCGTGGGGCTGGAACTGCCGCTCTTGATGCGCATCCTCGAGAAGCACACCTCGCTGAAAGAGCTGATCGCCCGAGCCTTGTTTCTCGACTACATCGGCGCCTTCGCCGCCGCGCTCATCTTCCCCATCTTGCTCGTGCCCCAGCTCGGGCTGTTGCGCACCTCGCTGGTGCTCGGGCTGGTGAACGCCGGCGTGGCCTACTGGACCACCTGGCTCTTCGACCTGCCCCCCCCGGTCGCGACGAGGCTGCGACTCATCTCGGGCGGCGCCGTGCTCGCGCTGGCCGCCGGGCTCGCCGGGGCCGCCGAGATGGAGGCGCGGGTCGACCAGGCGCTCTTCGCCGACCCGGTGGTGTACCGCGAGGCCACGCCCTTCCAGAAGATCGTCGTCACCAGCAACGGGCACGACACGCGCTTGTACCTCGATGGCAACTTGCAGTTCTCGGCACTCGACGAGTACCGCTACCACGAGGCGCTGGTCCACCCGGCGCTGTCGCTCGGGCACCCGCGGCGGGTGCTCGTGCTCGGCGGCGGCGACGGGCTGGCGGTGCGGGAGATCCTGAAGCACCGCGTCGAGGAGGTGGTGCTCGTCGACCTCGACCCGGCGATGACGCGCCTGTTCTCCACCCGCTTCGCCGATCTCAACGGCGACGCGCTGCTCGATCCGCGGGTGACGGTGGTCAACGCCGACGCCTTCTCCTGGCTGGAAACGAGCGCCGAGCAGTTCGACGCGGCCATCGTCGACTTTCCCGACCCGAACGACTACGCGCTCGGCAAGCTCTACACCACGCACTTCTACCGCACGCTGCGCGCCCGGCTCGCCCCCGGCGCGGCGGTGGCGATCCAGTCCACCTCGCCCTTCTACGCGGCCAACGCCTACTGGTGCGTGGTGCGCACGGTGGAGGCCAGCGGCTTCTCGGTGTACCCCTACCACCAGTGGGTGCCCGCCTTCGGCGACTGGGGCTTCGTGCTCGCCACCCTCGACGGCGCCGACGTGGCCGATCTCCTCGCCGGGAAGGCAGATTTTCCACGCCCACTGCGCTCGCTGGAGGCTCGATCCGCCGCCGCGATGTTCGTCTTCGGCCCCGACACGCTGCGGCCCGAAGGTCCGATCAACCGTCTTGACAACCAGGTGCTGGTACGGCTCTACGAGGAAGACTGGCACGAGATGATGGGTCGATGACCCGTCGACGGCTCATTGGATCGGCCTTCGCCACCGGGCTGGCCGGGTGTCGCGACGCGCCGCCGCCTGCGCTCGTTGGCGAGCGCGTCAACCCCTGGCTCGACGCCCGTGGACACCGCCTCCGCGAGCCGCTGCGGGAGCGCCCCGACCCCGACCGTGCCGTGGACGTCTTGATCGTGGGCGCGGGCGTGGCCGGCCTCTCCTGCGCCTGGTCGCTGGCGCGGCGAGGCTTCGGCGGCAGCGTCGAGATCGTCGACCTCGGCGAGGAGATCGGCGGCACCGCCACCTTCGGCCAGTCGGGCGGCCTCCCCTACCCCTGGGGCGCGCACTACCTCACCCTGCCCTCGCCCGAGACGATCCACGTGACCGAGATGCTCGCCGACCTCGGCGTGGTGACCGGCTTCGAGGGTAACAAGCCCATCTTCCACCTGCGGATGCTCTGCGCCGCGCCCGAGGAGCGCCTCTTCCAGGCCGGGCGATTCGTGCATGGCCTCTGGCCCACCGACCTCGCCCGGGCGGCCGACGACGCGCAGCTCGCGGCTTTCGAGCAGGCCTGTCGCGAGTGGACCCTGCGCGCCGGCGCCGACGGGCGGCCCGCCTTCGCCATCCCCCTGGCCGCGTCGTCGCTCGACCCCGAGATCCGCGCGCTCGCCGCGATCCCGTTCTCGGCCTGGCTCGACGGGCAGGGCCTCGACTCGCCCCTGCTGCGCCAGTACGTCGACTACTGCTGCCGCGACGACTACGGCGCCGACAGCGCCGCCGTGAGCGCGTGGGCGGGCCTTCACTACTTCGCCTCGCGACGGCCCGACCCCGGCGACGCGCGCGACCTCGGCACCCACGTGCTCACCTGGCCCGAGGGCAACGGCTGGCTGGTGCGCCGGCTGCGCGAGAAGATCCCCTGGGCGCCCCGCCTCGGCCGGGTGCTCCGCGCGCTCGAGCCCGGCGGTCGCGCGTGGATCGAGCACGAGGGAAGGGTCAGCGGCGTGCAGGCCCGCCACGTGGTGCTCGCCGGCCCCGGTTTCGTGGCAGCGCGACTGCTCGACCTGCCGCGCCGGGTCGAACACGCGCCCTGGCTGGTCGCGCAGGTCCACGTGTCGCGATTGCCGCGCAGCAACGGCGTTGTCGCGGCCTGGGACACGGTCATCCACGGCGCCCCCGGCCTCGGCTACGTCAACAACGCCCACCAGTCGCTCGGCCCGCCCGGCGCCGCCGTGCTCACCTACTACCGCCCGGTGTCGTCGCGACAACAACTGGCCGACACCTCCTGGGAGGCACACGCGCGCGCGATCCTCGACGAGCTGCGCCCCGCGCACGCCGACATCGACGAGGTGACCACCCGGCTCGACACCTGGGCCTGGGGGCACGGCACCGCCATTCCCGCCGTGGGCACCCACGCCCTCGACAGCGAGGGACGGCCCGCGCTCGACGCGCTCGCGGCCCCGGCCGGGGCGATCCACTTCGCCCACGCCGACCTCTCCGGGGTGTCGTTGTTCGAGGAGGCGAGCTTCCACGGGCTCCGCGCGGCGGCGGAGATCCTCGCCTGATGTGGCTGCGATCGGCTCGTTTCGACCTGGCATTCATCCTGTTGCCCACGCTGTTGACCGGCCTGCTCGCGGCGGTTCCGTCGCCAGGAACGGATGGCGGGCTACCTGCCTTTCTCCTCCTGGTGGTGGCAATCGACGTGGCCCACGTGTGGTGTACGCTGTGGCGGACGTGGCTCGACCCGGAGGGGCGTACACGTTTCGCGCGCCTCCTCGGGACGGTGCCGCTCCTCGTCGTGAGCGCTGCCGCGCTGGTAGCCGCCCTCTGGCCCGGGCGTTTCTGGACGGTGATGGCCTACGTCGCCGCCTTCCACTTCGTGCGGCAGGCGGCGGGCATCGCGATGCTCTACCGCAAGGCCTCGGGACAGTCGCTGCGCGTACCCGGCGCGAGGCTCGAGTGGTGGGCGGTCCAGTGTACCTGCCTCGCGACACTGGCCTACTGGCACGTCACCGCGCGCCCCTTCGCGTGGTTCGTTCCCGGCGACTTCCTCGTGCTTCCCCCCTGGGTCTTGCCGCCGGTGCTCCTGGCCAGCGGCCTCGTGGTGGGCGCGCACCTGTGGGCCCGGGTGCGCGGCCCGCCCAACCCCGGGGGCGACCTGTGGTTCCTCGCCAACGCCGCCTCCTGGGTGGGCGCGGTGGTCTTCGCCCGGTCTGACCTCGGCTTCACCCTGGCCAATGTCGTGGGGCACGGCGTGCCCTACCTCGCGCTGGTGTGGATCTACTCGCGACGCGTTCCTCTCGCGCTGTTCCTGGTTGTGCCGGTGGCGCTCGCGCTCGGCGAGGAAGCGCTCTGGGACATCTTCCTCTGGCACGATCACCTGCCGCTGGGCGTGGACGGCTGGGTGCCCGTCGCGAGCGCGATCCTGGCCGTGCCGCAGCTCACCCACTACGTGCTCGACGGCTACATCTGGAAGGAGCGTGCTACCGTCGCCGGGTGACGGCCTTCCTCTCCCGCCACGCCGACGCCATCGAGCGCGTCGTCGTCCTGGTCTTCTACGGATGGCTCGTGGTGCGCATCCTCGCCGAGCACCAGCTCGCCACCGGCTGGATCCAGCTCGTGGCCGAGGGGCTCATCTTCGCGTTCACGCTCTTCCGCAAGCCAGCGCAGCGCATCTCGCTGCAACCGCGCGACTGGGCCCTCGCCCTCGGGGCCACGGCGCTGCCGATGCTGGCCACCGGCGGCACCGGCGACACCCACGCGCCCGTGGCCGTGGCCGCCGTCATCCTGCTGTTCGGGGTGCTGACGCAAGTGCTCGCGAAGCTGTGGCTCGGCACGCGCTTTGGCCTCGTGGCCGCCGTCCGCGGCGTGGTGACCGGCGGGCCCTACCGCTTCGTTCGCCACCCCATCTACTGCGGGTACTTGTTCACCCACCTCGCCATCCTGATGATGCGGCCGTCGCCCTCCAACCTCGCCATCTACGCGCTCGCGTGGGCGCTCCAGGTGCCCCGCATCCTCGCCGAGGAGCGCATCCTCGGCGAGGACCCGGGCTACGCGGCCTACATGCACGAGGTGCGGTGGAGACTGTTGCCCGGGGTGTGGTAGAGGCGCCTCCGATGCACATCCGACAGTTGCTGGTCGACGCCCGCGCCTGCGCCGGCCCCCTCGATGATGCCGACGCCCTCGCGGGCGCAGTGGACGACGCCGCCCGCGCCGTGGGCGCGACGATCGTGGAGCGCGCGCGCGCCCGCTACGTGCCCCACGGCGTCACCGTTGTCGCGATCCTGGCAGAGTCGCACGTGGTGCTCAGCACCTGGCCGGAGCACCGGCTGGCCCTGGTGGATATTCTCCTTTGTAACGACATGATGGACCCGCGCGGCGCGTGGGCGGTGCTCGCCGGTGTCCTCCGGCCAGCGGAAATCGTCGCGACCGAGGCCACGCGAGGCCTCGTGGCCTCGACGCCGGAGCCCGCCATCGGGTAGCTTTGCCGCGATGCGCGCCGCCCTCGTCCTGGCCCTCGTCCTCCCCGTCCCGGCCCTGGCCGCCTTCCCCGAGCGGATCTCCATCCTGGCGATGGACGACTTCGAGGGCGCCAGCACCGAGTCGCTCCAGGGCGACGACTACGTGCGCGCCGGCTACGAGCAGGTGGTGCTCGAACTCGGCAGCACGCTGGCCAACAAGCCGATGGCCCCGGCCCGGACGCTCGGCGTCTCGGGCTTCCACGTGGGCATAGGCAACACGCTCGCCTTCATCCAGACCGGCAGCATCGACGGCATCAACCCCGCCGGGTGGGACCTGGCCGACCCCGACGAAGAGCCGATGGTGGTGCTCTTCGTGCCCCAGGTGCAGATTCGCAAGGGCTTGCCGGCTTCGCTCGAGGTGGGGGCCAACTTCGGCTGGCTCGGCCTCACGGAAACAGGCACCGTGGGCGCCTACGGCCGCTGGGGCATCATCGAGGGCTACCGCTCCCTGCCCGACCTGAGCATCCAGATGGGCTACGTCGGCTACGTCGGCAACGACGAGCTGGAGATGGGCGTCCTGGACTTCGGCGCCAACATCGGCTACACCCTGCCCTTCGGCCCAGTGGCCGGCATCAACGTGTCGCGCTTCTCGCCCTTCGTCTCGCTCGGCGTCAACCGCATCCACGCCGCCCCCCGCGCCGACCTCAGCGAGTCGGGCCTCGAGGGCCGCGTCACCGAGGTGACGGGCTTCACCGACGCCGAGTCCGCCACGTTCTTCGACGCCGCCTACGCGCCCTTCGCCTTCGGCGGGGGCATCGAGCTGGAGAGCGGCGACTTCACCCTGGGCGTCTCGGGCAGCTACGCCTCGGGTGGCGCGCCCGCCGTGAACACGGCCATCGGGTTCAACTACTGATCCTCGCGTCGCTGGCGCACGCGCTCGAGCTGCGCGTGCGGGCGGAGGTGACCCCGGACTTCCAGACAATCCGGGGCACGATCGAGAGCGACGTACACGTCGCCTACGTCGATCTCTTGTCGCGACTGCCCGAGCCCGCGGGCGACCTGCAACGGGGCCGGGTGTACCCCGGGCCGCCCGACGCCGGGCGCATGAGCTGGACCTGCGAGGCGCTTCGCTGCACCTTCGAGAGCTACTTGCCGCGGCGAAACGGCGACATCGGCGCGCAACCCGCGGAGGCGCTGTGGGCCAACGGGGCCTGGTACCCCGTGGTCGAGGGCGCGCCCCCGGCCTCCTGGGACGTGGAGCTGGCACTTCCGAGCGGCGCCCTGGGCGTGGCCAACGGCGTTGTCGCCACCGACCTCCTCCGCTGGCAAGGCGAGGCCGACCGCGTGGCCATCGCCGCCCTCCCCGGCCCGGACACGCGCCCATCGCGCATCGCCGTGGGCGAGGCCGGCCGTGCCTCGGCGATCGGCCGCGCGGCGCAGCGCCCGGTGGTGGAGCGCGAGATCGGGCGCATCATCGGGCAGCGGCAACCCTTCGACGCGCCCCTCGACGTGGTGATCGTGAGTACACCCCATCGCCAGCGCCTCGCGACCGCCGGGCCGGGCGTGGTGTACCTCTCCGACCGGGCCTTTCGCCTGTCGCCGGGGCTGCATCGATTCCACTGGGCCGCCGTGCGCCGGGCGATCTACTCGGCGGCGGCGCCCTTCTCGCGCACCTGGGACCGCGAGTTCGCCGCCACCGCCATGGCGCAGGGGGCGCCCACCCCCAGCGTGAAGAAGTCGCTCGGCTGGGCCGCGTGGAACCCGATCGTCGACGCGCTGCTCACCGACGGCACCCTGCCCTTCTACGAGGACGTGTTCGACAAGGCCTACCCCGTCGCGACCGACCCGTACCTGCTCGGTCGCCGCGACCCGCGCGCCGCCGCGTTGCAGCTCGACGACGCCGACCCGGGCGTGGCCGCGGCGGCGGCGCTGGTCACCCTCGCCCGGCGCGGGGGGATGGGCCTCGTCGAGGCG
>VGRQ01000075.1 GCA_016875315.1 Deltaproteobacteria bacterium
GCCGCCGCCCGGCCCGCCGCCCTGGCCGCCGCCCGGCCCGCCGCCCTGGCCCCCCGACGGCGGGCCGCCGGGCTTTCCCTTCCCCATCGTGTTGGGCGGGAGTTGCCCGTCGGCTCCGCCCCTGGGCGCGTCCTTGGGAATCTCGAAGAGTCCCGTGCCGGGCTGGCCCATGTCGGTGCGGGCCGCCTCCACCTTGCCCACCCGCCCCTCCAGCTCGCTGAGCGCGTCCTGCACCGACTTCCCGGCGAGGGTGGTGCGCGCCGGGTCGAAGCTCACGTGCGCGGCGTCGTAGACGCCCACCGTCTCGAGCTGCTGCACCTTCAGCTCGAGCACCTGCACGCGCAGCGCGAGGTTCTCCGCGTCGCTGCCCACCGGCGCTCGCTCCTCGCCGGGCTCATCGCGGTCGCGACACTTCACGTAGAGCTCGTCCAGGGCCTGTTTGACCGTGTCGACATCAGCGTCGCCCGCCGGCTTGTAGGAAACATCCCAGGCATCGGTGCTCGTGCCGCAGGCGAGCAGGAGGGCGAGGAGCGAAAGCATGGAGCTACGCTACGTCCTGCCGCGGGGCCGGTCAACGGCGAGGCGTGTAGGATGGCCGCGGTGCGCGAATCCACCCGCTGGCTCGGAGCCCTCGCCGGGGCCATCATCTTCGCGGGCACCGCTGCCCCGCTGGGCAGCGATCGGCCGCGCGGCCTGGTGCCGATCGCGGGAGATGTCCGGGTGGAGGGCACCTTGCTGCGCCTCGGGCCCGGTGCCATCCTCGAGCTGGGGCCCGGTCGCGAGCTGAAGGTGGAGGGCGCCCTCGAGAACGCCCAGTTCGAGCTGGTGCGCAGCAGCGCCGCGGGGCAGGTGACGCACGCCGTGGTGGGGCCCGCGGCCGGTCTCTACGCCGACAACGGTGAATTGCTCGGCAACGAGCCCCCCGCCCAGCTGCCCCGGGGCGCGCGGCGTGCTGCCGCGCTCACTTGCGACGGGATGCTCAGCTTCCAGGTCGATGGGCGTCGCCTCGCCGGCGTGGCACCCAACCGCGGCTGCGAGGGCGTGGTGCAGAACCGCCTGGCGACGTCCTCTGGCCTGTTGCTGTCGTCGGTGACGGTGGATGGCAAGGCCCTTCCCATCGAGGCGCGAGGGTGGCAGTGGGCGCCCGCCGGCCTCGCTCTCGCCGGCGCTGCCGCGATCCTGGGGGCGGCCGGCCCCGCGGCCGGGCTGGTCCTCTTCGCCGCTCCCCTGGCCTGGCTGCTCGCGAAGCTCGGCCTGCCCGTCCCGGCGAGCCTTGCCGTCGTCGCCGCCGCCGCCGCCACCACCGGTCTCTCACGGGCGCGGATCTCCGCGTTGAGCTCGGGTGGCCTCGCGGTGATCGGCCTCGCGCTTGCCGCCTTCCTCACCTGGCGCGACGCCGCGACCCGCGCGCCGCCGGCGTGGATCGCGGAGCGTGCCGGGTCGTCGCTGGTCGACACCGGATTGTTGCGCCGCAAGGTCGAATCGGTGGTAAGCCGGGCTCAGAAGGAGATGATCGGCGAGCCGTCGCGCCCCTGGCTCTTCGCGCTCGGCTCCTCCAGCAGCGGCGGCGGCACCCGCGGCGACTTCTGGCCCTCGATGCTGGCGGAGGACTTCCCGGATCTGGCGCTGGTCAACATCGCCGAGGGCGGCGCCACGAGCTGGCACATGGCCGAGGTCATCGAGGCGCTCGACGCCCGGCCCCGGGCCTGCGTGATGTACATGGGACACAACGACGTGGCGCCCTCGCTACCTGGGCTGACGATCGCCGAGCTGGTGGCCGGGCGCCTGGCGGAGGGGGACTGGAAGGCGCCGGTGCCTCCGGAGGATCTCGGCGCGGTGCTGGCGCGCTTGTCGGCGCGGTGCGGCACCACGCTGGTGCTGCCCGAGTACGAGGAGCGGGCCAGCGAGTCGATGGAGGCCTGGGCGGAGGCGGCGCGGGCCGCGCCGGGCGTGCATGTCCGCGACCCGCGCCCCGTGCTGGCGGCAGGCGGGCCGGGCTTCATGATCGACGAGATCCACCCCTCCGGCGCGGGACAGGCGGCGCTCGCCGACTACATCGCCGCGGAGCTACGCCCCCTGCTTCTGGCCGACGGTCACCCATAGGCCCCCGTCGCGGGCGCGCGACACCCAGCTCAACTGCGCGAGCGTACGGCCCAGCCAGGTGCCCGGTGAGTGGCGCTCGAAGAGGCGCCCGGTCTCGCTGCCGAGGGAGAGGGAAGGGCAGCTGTTGACGAACTCGAAGCCATCCTCGGCCAGCCAGTCGAGCACCTCGTCCGCCGTGTGACGGCTTTCCACCGGGTGCTGGTGCTGGTCGTGATACCACGCCTTCTCCCGCTCTGTTTTCCCGTGCGCGTGCTCGTCGCGCACCAGGGGCAAGAGGGCACGGCCGTAGCGATTGTAGAGCCCCACCACGAGGTAGCCACCCGGGGCGACCGCGCGCCCGACCGCGCGGAAGGCGGCGCGGCAGTCCGCCGTGTGGTGCAAGACGCCGTTGGCAATGACCACGTCGGCACTGCCCGGGGCGATGGGCAGGCGGAAGAGGTTGCCGCGGACGAAGGTGACGGTCGCGAGCCCGGCACGCCGCCGGAAGGCCTCCGCGCGCAACAGCGAGGCCATGGTGAGGTCGAGACCCACGACCTCGCGACCGGCCACGCCGAGGAAGTTCGACATCTGTCCCGTGCCGCAGCCGATCTCGAGCACCTTCGCGCGCGGGGGGATCTCCTCGTCGAGCCAGCGGGTGAAAGGGTTGGCGCGGCCGTTGCGCACCAGCGAGCCCAGGTCGTCGTCGGGCCGGTAGTCGGGGAAAGGACGCTCCTCGTAGAAGGCGCGCACCCGCTCGGTGAGGCGCACGTCCTCGCCCGCCTCCGGCGCCGGCATGTAGAGGTCGGGCACGCCGCCGGTCTCCGTCCAGTCGCGGCGGCACTCGCAGCGACCGTCGGCGAAGGTCTTGTGGCAGATTGGACAGGCGAGCACGGGGCCGGGTGACTAACCTCCCAGTGCCCGGCACCGCCGGGGACGATCAGAAGAGCAGGTATACGAAGGGGGAAATGGCGGGGGCCGCCGCCGCGAGCGCGAGGAGCCCACCGAGGCCGAGCAACAGGAAGACGACGGGCGACAGCCAGCCGAGCCTCCGCTCTCGCAGCCACGCGAACACGTTGACCATCGTGCGCCACCAGGCCGCCCGCTGGCTCATGGTGGAGTCTCCCGGGCAACGAGGAGCGGGCCCACCGCCAGCGCGTCCATGCCGGAGCGGAGGAAGGTGGCGTAGCCATCGGCAGGCGTGCTGACGATGGGCTCGCCCGCGAGGTTGAAGCTGGTGTTGACCACGCAGGCGACGCCGCTGCGCTCGCCGAACCGCCGGAGCAGCTCGGCGTAGAGCGGCTGCTCGGCGGCGTGGACCTCCTGCACGCGGGCGCTGCGGTCGACGTGCAGCGCCGCCGGCACGCGATCGTCGCGCGCGGGGACGGTGGACGTCATGAAGCGACGGCTCCAGGACCCGGCGGCCGGCACCTCGAAGAACTCGGCGGCAGCCTCGGCGAGCACGCTCGGGGCGAATGGCCGGAAGCTCTCGCGGAACTTGATCCGGGCGTTGAGACGGTCCTTGGCCTCGGGCTGGCGCGGGTCGCAGAGGATCGATCTCTGCCCGAGCGCGCGCGGCCCCAGCTCGAATCGACCCTGCATCCAGCCCACCACCTGTCCCCGGGCGAGGCGCTCGGCGACTTCGCTCGCGATGCCATCCTCGCCGCAGTCCCGGTAGCTCACGCCGCCGTCGTCGAAGAATCGACGCGCCGCTGCGACATCGATGTCCTCGCCCCAGGCCGGATGGCATAGCGTGTCGCGACAGGTGCCGTGCGCCAGCAACGCCGCGCCCACGGCGCTGCCGGCGTCGCCCGCGGCAGGCATCACGAACACGTCGTCGAAGGGGCCCTCGCGCAGGATCCGGCCCACGCTCACCGCGTTGAGGGCCACGCCGCCGGCGAGGCAGAGCTTCGACTTCCCGGTGCGGCGGTGAAGCTCGCGGGCGAGGTCGAGCAGCAACTCCTCGGTCAGCGCCTGCACCGAGGCGGCGATGTCCTTGTGCCGCTCCTCCAGCGGGCCGCCGGGGAGGCGGGGCGCGCCGAACAGCGCCTCGAAGGCGCCCGTCCACGAGCGGTCTGGGTCGTAATGGAAGCAGAAGTGTTCCATCGCCAGCTCGAAGCTGCCGTCGGCTTGCCGGCGAAAGACCCGCTCCATCTGCTCGCGATACCGGGGCTGCCCGAAGGCGGCGAGGCCCATCACCTTGTACTCGCCCTCGTTCACCGTGAAGCCAAGGAAGGCGGTGAACACCGAGTAGAGCAAGCCCAGCGAGTGGGGAAAGTGCAGCTCGTGGATGGGCGTCAGCTTCCCTGGCGCCGCCGTCCACATCGACGTGGTGGCCCACTCGCCCACGCCGTCCACGCACAGCACGGCCACGTCGTCCCATGGTGAGCATCCGAAGGCGGCGGCCGCGTGGGAGGCGTGGTGCGCGGAGAACAGCACCTTGCCCGGGTCGACCCCGAGCCCCTTCACCAGCTGGTTGCGCACCCACAGCTTGTCGCCCACCATCGAGACCATGGCCCGGCGGAAGGCCCCCGCCCCCCGGGGGAAGCTGCCGAGCGAGGTGAAGAGGATGCGCTCGAACTTGAGCAGCGGTTTCTCGTGCCAGGTGACGGCGTCGAGGTCGGCGGGCGCGAGCCCGGCCTGGCGGAGGCAGAAAGCGGCGGCCCGGAACGGCGTGGCGGCGTCGTGCTTCACCCGGGAGAACCGCTCCTCCTGCGCGGCGGCGACGAGCTTGCCGTCGATGACAAGCGCGGCGGCAGCGTCGTGGAAGTGGCCGCTGAGGCCAAGGATGCGCAAGCCCTAGAACTCGCGCGACAGGTCGTTGGGGGGCGCGAGCTGCCAGCCGCGCGGGCGCCGACCGGCGAGCAGCGCGAAGGGCGCCAGCACCGCGTAGAACACCACCGTGAGGACGAGGATGGACATGAAGAGCGACACGCGCCGCGCGAACCACAGCCAGGCGTTCATCCAACGCTGGCGACGCATGCGTCCCACGGCGGCGTCGACCTCGGCACCGCGACCAGCCTCGCGCCAGCGCTGCAGCTGGTGCCCGGTCCAGGCCACGTGCCTCTTCTCGTCGGCGAGGATGGAGTTGAAGAGCTCGCCCTCCGCGCCAAGGGCATCGCGGTGCATGGCGAACTCGGCGGTGGCGCGCTTCTCGGCCTCGTGGACGAAGGCGATGAACGCGACCTCGCCCATCTTGTCGATGTCGATACCGGCCTCGCCGGAGGCGGTGTCGCCCACCACCGCGCCACCGAGCGCTCTCTCCGACGCCGGCGCCGCGTCCTCGCCCAGCAAGCTGGCGTGGCGCACCTCGTCCTGCGCGTGCCGGATCAGCTGGCGACGGAGCCAGGGGTCCTCCACTCGCTCGGCGGCGCGGGCGAGGTCGCGCGCGCCGAAGGCCTCGGTCTCGGCGAACTCCCGCAGGCGGTCGGCCTTCCTTCGCCAGAAGAGTAGCCGGGCGAGGGTGGGATGCACGGCGCTCATCCTACCAGGGCCCCGGGCGATAGGGGGCGAGCGTGCCGGGAAGCCCGCCGCCGCCTGATCCGCCTGGCCGCGCGTGGCTCGGCCTCGGCGCCCTGGCGCTGGCGCTCTCGCTCCGAGCCTACTGGCCCACGCTCTCGTCGGGCTGGACCGACACCGACATCCTCGCCGACTACGCCTGTGCCGCGCGGGGCTGGCGGAGCCTGGTCGAACCGCTCACCTGCGGGGTCGCCGGCGACAACGCGAACTTCTGGCGCCCGGCGGCGATGTTGCAGTTCTGGCTGCTGCGCGCCGCGCTCGGCGACTGGGTGCTGGGCTGGCACCTGTGGTCGCTCGCGCTCCACGTCGTCAACGCCACGCTCCTCGGCTGCCTCGTGCGCCGGCACGCGGGGCTGCCCCAGGGGGCGCTCGCGACGCTGCTCTTCGCGGGCCACCCGCTCGGCGTGGAGATCGTCCCCGCGCTCGCACGGAACCTGGAGCTGAGCTTCTGCCTGGGTGTCCTTGGCGCGCTCTACACCGCCGGTCGCCCCGCATCCTGGGGCTTCGCCTTGCTGGCGCTGGCCAGCAAGGAAGCGGGCGTCTTGTTGTTGCCGGTGCTCGCCGTGTACGCGCCGCGGCAAACACGCTGGGTGCCCTTGCTCCTGGGCTTCGTGGCCTACGCGCTGTCGCGACATGCGGTCCTTGAAGGACTGGGAGGCTACGGCACGGCGCCCGACCTCGCGAGCCTCGCGGTGGCGCCGGTCGAGCTGATGTTGCCCTCCCTCGGCGCGGTGGCGCCTCCCCTTCGCGGCCCCGGGGCGGGCTGGGTGGCGATGGCCCTCGCGGGCCTGGCGGTGACGACCTGGGTGGCAAGCCGTACCGTCGCGCGTCCCCTGGCCCTGGCCATGGCGCTGGTGCTGGGTGGCTCGCTCGCCCTCTACGCGGTGAGCGGCACCTACTCGCGGCGCCTCCTCTACCTGCCCTCGGCGGCGGCGTGCGTGCTCGTGGCGCTCGCCTTCGGGCGCGCGTTCGCCACCCGCAATCGACCTGGGCTCCTGCTCGGCGGGGCATGGTTCGCGGCCTGGGTCCACGGCTCGCCGGTCTACCGCCCGTACACCGACTGGCAGCTCGCCACGGCGGCGATCGAGCCTTTCCTCCGGGCGGAGGCATGGAACGAGATCCCCGACGGCGCCACGGTTTGGGTGGTCGATCGGCCTGCCCGCGTCGACGCCGAGCCGCGCCGCTTCCGCTACTGGTCCACGCGGAAGACCCTCAACAACACGGCGGCGCTGTACGGCATCGAGGCCTGGGTACACGAGCACACCGGGAAGCGCATCGAGCTCGAGCACATCTCGTCGATGTCGATGGGTGCGCGCGCTGTCGTCGCGACGGTGACCGTCGACCCGCTGGTGGTCGTCCGCCCGGGCGCGCAGCGCAGCCTCTCCACGAGATCCCCGTTCACCCTGGCCGAGGACGACGGCGCGCTGCGCATCGAGGGACGGGGGACGGTGATGGTGTGGAACCCCGGGGAGGTACAGGTACGCGTGCTAGGGGACGAAGGCGGTCAGTAGCTCCTGGTCGGTTTCCACGAGGCCCACGTGCCTCGCGAGCCAGCCATCGGGACCCTTGATGTTGTCGCAGCTGAAGTCGACGTGCAGGGCGTCGAGCGTGGCCACGGGGAGCTCGCGCGCTTCCGCCGCGACCACCGTGTTGTCGCAGTGGACGGCAAGGTCGTCGGCCACGACGCCGTTCACCTCGCTCGAATACGTGAAGTCGTCGCTCCAGGCGGAGCCGAGCTCGAGCGACGCGGGCCGGATGAGCCAGCCGGGCTCGAAGTGGCGCATCCCCACCTGGCTGATGGTGCTCGTGCCACTCAGGCTCTCGCCCGTTGACTCGGAGTGGGTGAACCACGCGCCCTCGGCATCGCAACGCAAAGTGTCGGTACGATCCCAGCTGATGTAGCCCGTATCGCTGTCGTAGCGACCCACGCTGCGCAGGGTCCACTCCTCGCCGGCGCCGTCCGCCGTGGTGGTGAAGCTACCATCGAAGCCGTAGGCCGCCACGTAGGCCTCGGTCGGCTCGTAGGTCCAGGTCGTTCCCCCGCCCTGCACGCCCGCCCAGGCCCCGCAGGGGCCCGGCTCGACAGGCACGCTGAAACCTCCCGTGTCGCCGCTGTCGCCCGCCGTGGCCGTGTCGCTCGTGTCGCGACTACCGCTGTCGATCCCCCCGCTGTCCACCGGAGGGGGCGCCTTCGCGCAGCCGAGCACGATGAGCAACATGCGCCGAGGATAGCGCGGGCGTTACCGGGGGGCGGCATGATCCTCCCCCTCGCCGCGCTCGCGCTCGCGGAATCCACTGGCCGCGCGCCCACCATCCCCTTCACCAGGTACGAGTTGCCCAACGGGCTCGACGTCACGCTGGCGCCCGACCACTCGGTGCCCTTCGCCTGCGTCAACGTCTGGTACGACGTGGGCAGCAAGGACGAGTCGCCGGGCCGGTCGGGCTTCGCCCACCTCTTCGAGCACCTGATGTTCAACGGGAGCAAGCACCACGACGACGAGTTCTTCAAGCCCTTGCAGCCGCTCGGCGCGCGTCTCAACGGCAGCACCAACCTCGACCGCACCAACTACTACGAGTGCCTCCCGGCCGAGCAATTGCCGCTCGCGATGTTCCTGGAAGCGGATCGCATGGGCTGGCTGCTCCCTGCGCTCACCGCGGAGAAGCTCCAGAACCAGAAAGACGTGGTGCGCAACGAGCGACGCCAGAACTACGACAACCCGCCCTACGGGCAGGCGTGGATCGAGCTGCTCAAGAACACCTTCCCCGAGGGGCACCCCTACCACATCGCCACCATCGGCAGGCACGAGGAGATCGAGGCCGCCACGCTCGACGACGTGAGCGCTTTCTTCCGCAAGTGGTACCTGCCCAACAACGCCTCGCTGGTGCTCAGCGGCGACTTCGACGAGGCCACCGCCCGCCAGCTGGTCGACACGTACTTCGCCCCGATCCCGCGGGCCGAGCAGCCGGTGCACCCAGCACCCGTGCCCGCCAGCTTCGAGGCCGAGAAACGCGTGCGAGTCGCCGACGACGTGCCCTTCGACCGGGTGTGGATCACCTGGCACAGCCCGGCGCTGTTCGCACCCGGCGACGCCGAGCTCGACCTGCTCAGCTCGGCCCTCGCCGATGGCAAGGACAGTCGCCTCTACAAGGCGCTGGTGATCGACCAGCAGATCGCGCAGGACGTGAGCGCCCGCCAGAACTCGCTCGCGCAGCAGAGTTTCTACGTGATCGAGGCCACCGCCTCGGCCGGCCACACCGCCGAGGAGCTCGTCGTCGCCATCGACAAGGTGCTCGCCGAGGTGCGCGCCGAGGGCGTGACCGCCGAGGATCTCGACGTGGGACGGACCGCCTACGAGGTGCAGTTCTTCGCCCAGATCACCACCATCCAGGGCAAGGCCGACCTGCTCAACAACTACAACACCCGGACCGGCGATCCCGGCTACATGGGCAAGGACCTGGATCGCTATCGTCTCGCGACGGTCGACGGCGTCAACGCGGCGCTGCGAGAGTGGCTGCCGCCCGATCGTCGACTGGTGCTGGTCATCGGCCCGGAGGCCAAGTGATGCTGCTCTCCCTCGTCCTGGCCTGTGCCCCCAAGCCTGTCGCCGTCGTCGACGCCCCGCCGCCGGCCCCGGTGGTGTACGTGCCCCCCGCGCCGAGCCCGCTCCCGGCTCGTCCCTTCGCCGTCCCCGCCGTGGCCGAGGGCAGGCTGAAGAACGGCGCGCGGGTGGCGGTGGTGGAGAACCACGAGGCGCCGCTGGTGAGCGTCACGCTGAGCTTCGCGGCCGGTGGCCTCTCCGATCCGCCCGGCAAGACCGGCCTGGCCGCCGCCACGCTCGACCTGATGAACGAGGGGGCGGGCAAGCGCGATGCGGTGGGCATCAGCGCCGAGCTGCGTCGCCTCGGCGCGTCGCTCGGCACCTCCTCGGGGAGCGACGGGTCGAGCCTGTCGGCCTCGTGCCTGCGCGACAAGCTGGAGCCCACGCTCGACCTGCTCGCCGACGTGCTGTTGCGGCCCACGTTCCCCGACAAGGACTGGGCGCGGATCAAGCAGCTGTGGATCGACGACCTCTCTGCCGCCCGCGCCTCCCCGTCCCGCATCGCCGACCGGGTGATGAGCCGCGTGCTCTTCGGCGATGGCTACCGCGGGCGGCGTTACGACGAGGCCTCCCTCGCCAAGATCGGCGTGAAGGACATGAAGGCCTGGCACAAGGCCAACCTGTCGCCTGCGCAGACGCTGGTGCTGGTCGGCGGCGACATCACGCTCGCCGAGGTCGTGCCCCTGCTCGACGAGCGCCTCGGCGGCTGGAAGACGCCGGCCGCCAGGCTGCCGTCGCGCCCTGCCTCGCCTCCGCCGGTCGCCACCACGGTCCACCTCGTCGACAAGCCCGATGCGCCGCAGTCGGTGATCCGAGCCGCCGCCTACGTGGCTCGTCCCGGCGACCCCGACTGGATGGCGCTCTCGGTGGCCAACACCGCCATCGGGGGACAGTTCGCCTCCCGCATCAATCTCAACCTGCGCGAGAAGCAGGGCTTCACCTACGGCGCCCGCACCTCGCTGGGCTACGACCTCGCCGGCGGTTCCTGGGGGTTCTCGTCGAACATCCGCACCGACGCCACCGGCCCGGCGCTGGTGGAGCTGTTCAAGGAGCTGCGGGAGGCCCGCGGCGAGCGGCCGCTCGCCGACAAGGAGGTGGACGAGGGCCGCGGCGCCGCCGTCAACGGCTACGCGCTGCGCTTCGAGACCCCCGACTACCTGCTGGGGCAGGTCGATACCATGTGGACCTACGAGCTGCCTGCCGACTGGGTGAGCGGCTACCTCGACCGCGCCCGGGCGGTGACGACGGCCGCGGCGCAGGCGGCGTTTGCCACCCGGGTCGATCCCGACAAGCTGGCGCTGGTCGTGGTAGGGAGCGCCGCCGCCGTGCGGCCCCAGGTGGAAGCCCTGGGCCTGCCGGTGGTGCTGCACGACGTCGATGGCAACGTGATCGGAGAGCGCTGATGGGCATCGAGAGCCGCTACATCTGGATGGACGGGCAGATGGTCCCGTTCAGCGACGCGAAGGTACACGTGCTGGCGCACACGCTCCACTACGGCCTCGGCGTGTTCGAGGGCATCCGGAGCTACCAGCAGGCCAACGGCGGTGGCGGCGTGTTCAAGCTCGACGAGCACGTGCGCCGCCTCTCGGACAGCGCCAAGATGTGCCGGATGGAGCTGCACTGGAGTCGCGAGGAGATCAAGGCGGCCTGCGTGGAAACGCTGGTGGCCAACGAGATGCCCGAGGCCTACATCCGGCCGATCATCTACTTCGGCATGGGCAAGATGGGCCTCGGCGCGCGCGACAACCCCGTCCACCTGTCGATCGCGGTGTGGGACTGGGGGCGTTACCTCGGCGAACAGGGCATCCGCGAGGGTATCCGCGTGCAGACGAGCACCTTCACGCGGCACCACGTCAACAGCAACCTGCAGCGTGCCAAGGTGATCGGCCACTACGTCAACAGCATCCTCGCCCGCTACGAGGCCAACGACAACGGTTACGACGAGGCCATCATGCTCGACGGCTCCGGCTACGTGGCCGAGGGCACCGGCGAGAACCTGTTCGTGGCGCGCGACGGCGTGGTCAAGACGCCGCCGGTGGTGAACATCCTCGGCGGGATCACCCGTCGCACCGCGATCGACATCCTCAAGCACGAGGGCGTTCCCGTCCACGAGATGCACTTCGGTCGCGACGCGCTCTACGTGGCCGACGAGGTGTTCCTCACCGGCACCGCCGCCGAGGTCACCCCGGTGCGCGAGGTGGACCGTCGCGCCGTGGGAAAGCCGGGGCCGATCACCCAGCGCGTCCAGGACATCTACCAGCGCGGCGTGCGCGGCGAGGTGGACTGGCTGAGGCCCTACATCACCGCGTTCTAGGCGGCGGGCTCTCTACCAGTCCCCGCGCGGCCCGCCGTAGCGCCCGATGTCGTTTCGGCTGCCGTCGCCGTCGTTGTAGGCGGCCTCGGGGCTGCCGGCGTCGATGAGGGGGGAACCTGCGCTCAGCGTGAGGTCGTCGGGCCAGGACGCGAACTGCGGATCATCCGACACCGCCGGGCGCACGGTGAGGCCGCAGCCGTCGGCGGCGTTGCCCCAGAAGGCGGAGTAGCCGTGTTCGAAGGCCTGGTCGCCGAGGATGCCGCAGGCGCTGTCGGCGAAGACGCTGTTGATGGCGTACGACGAGCTGTTGCACTGCGTCATGGAGAGGGCCGCGTCGCCGCCGTAGAAAACCGTGTTCTCCAGCTGCAAGTTCATGTAGCGGATGTCCGCGCCGATGCTGCCGCCGCCGATGACGCTGTTCTCGGTGATGAACAACTCGCTGGGGCTGTCTGGCTCCTCGTCGGTGCTCTCGTTGTCGTAGGCGAGCACCCCCGCCACGCCGCCGTACACGCGCGAGCGGTAGATGGCGTCGTAGCCGTGGTAGTCGTGGATGCCGTAGCCGGCGTCGCACTCGATCTCGCTGTCGACGACGAGCAACTGCACGTGGTGCCACACCGCCTGGTCGCCGCCGTCGCAGTTGATGTAGGTGCGGTCCATGTTGAGCGTGGACCCGTCCATGTAGACGGCGCTCCCGCCCACGGCCACGTCGTTGCCGTCGATCACCACGTCGACCATGTCGATGTTCCCGCCCCAGGAACGGAGCAGGTACAAGCCGATGTTGTCCTCGACGACCACGTCTTCTAGCTCGAGGCTCGACTCCTTCACCTCGATGGCCGCGCCGTCGCTCACGTCGTAGCCGCCGGTGACGGTGATGCCCGCGAGGCGCACGTGTCCCTGTTCGTACACCTCCACGTCGACCACGGTGCCGCCGCTGCCGCCGTCGATGGTGGTGCGCGCCGAGCCCTCGGTGCCGTAGATGTTGAGGTCTTTCCCTAGGTAGTCGATGCGCTCGTGGTACACGCAGGGGTCGAGCGCGATGTCGGCTGGCGACACCGCCGCGTCGATCGCGTCCTGGATCTTCACGAAGTCGCCGCCACCGTTGCAGTCCACCACGATGTCGGGCACCACCTCCGGCACGTCGGTGTCGGCGTCGCTGTCGCTGTCGCTGTCGCTGTCGCTGTCGGCATCGCCATCGGCGTCGGTGTCGCCATCGGCGTCGGTGTCGGCGTCGGTCTCGCTACCACCGGGATCCTTGATCTCGATGGAGCTGGTGGCCTCGCAGCCGAGGAGCGGGAACAAG
>VGRQ01000076.1 GCA_016875315.1 Deltaproteobacteria bacterium
CGGCGCGCGCCCGCTGGCGGCGCTCCACGGCCCCGGCCAGGATCGCTACGACGCGCTCGCCTACTGGCAGCGCGGGCGCGAGCTCGACACCGCTGGCAACCGCGCGGGCGCCGAGGAGGCCCTGCTGGTGGCGCAGCGCCTCGACCTCAGCCACGAGCGCCCGCCGCCGGAGTTCAGCGAGATCGTCGCCGAGGCCTGCCAGCCCCCCGGCTGCCGCACCGTCAACCTCCACGAGGGCCTGCTGGCGCGCGCCCGCTCCGAGGGCTTCGTGGCCACCTACGACGGCACCTTCGGCGACCACGAGCACCTCACCCCCGAGGGCAACGACTGGGTGGCGGCCCAGCTCGCGCCCCTGCTCGCCGGCGCGCTGTGAGCCTCGAGCACCTGGAGTTCGCCGCGCTCGACTTCGAGACCACCGGCCTCGATCCCGACGAGGGCGACCGGGTGGTGGAGGTCGCCGTGGTGCGCGGGCCGCTGCACGCCGAGCCGAGCCGCTGGTGTACGCTGGTGTTTCCCGACCGGCCGATGGCGGCCACCGGGGTACACGGCATCACCGCCGCGATGGTGGCCACGGCGCCGCGCTTTGCCGCGGTCTTGCCCGAGCTGCTCCGGCGCGTCGAGGGCGCAGTGCTCGCCTGTCACAACGCCGACTTCGATCTCGGCTTCCTCGACATGGAATGCGCCCGCGCCGGCGTGTCGCGACCGGAGCAGCCGGTGGTCGACACCTTGCTCCTCGCCCGGCGCCTGCTCGCCGTGGGCGACCACCGCCTCTCGGCCCTGCGCGAGCGCTTCGACCTCCCGCGCGAGGTGGAGCACCGGGCCCTCGACGATGCCCACGCCACCTTTCTCCTCGCCCGGCGCCTCGTGGCCGCCGCCGACCCCGCGGGCGAGCTCGACCTCCCCGGCCTGCTCGAGTTGTGCCAGCCCCGCGACAAGGGGGAGCTCGACCGCGTGCGCCAGCGCCTCGCCGCCGCCCAGCAGAGCGGCGAGCGGCTGCTCGTGGACTACGTGTCGGGCGACAGCGGCGCCGCCAGCCGCCGGGAGATCACCGTCACGAAACTGGCACGTTCCCGGGTGGTGGCCCACTGTCACCTGCGCGACGCCTCGCGCACCTTCCGCCTGGACCGCCTCAGGCTGGTGGACTAGGCCACCTCGTGCAGGTTGATGTACCGGTTGCCCTGGATGGGGATGCGGCCGAGCATCACCGTCGGCTGGTCGATCTGCTTGGCGCCCACCTCGGTGAGCAAGACGCGGCCTCGGTGGGCGGACAGGTTCATCATCCACCGGGCCAGGTAGAAGGGCCCGGCCAGCTCCCAGCCCTCCGACGGGCGGTGGGTGTCGGGACGCACCCGCGCCACGCCCGGGGCGATACCCGCGGACAGCCGGTAGCCGGCCTGCGCGGTGAGGCGCTGCAAGGCCACCGCCGTGCGCACCGCCCGGCCGACCGTCTCCTTGAAGCCGGTGCCGGCGGGCCACACCACCAGTAGACTCCCCTCCCCGCGCTCCCACACCTCGCCGCCCTGGTCGCCGATCACCGACATCCACTCCTGCGAGAGCGTGGCGATCGAGGTGCGCGGCGAGGCGATCGAGCGCGGCGGCGGCGAGGCCTCCAGCGCCAGCGCCACCAGCGGTTGCGGCGGGATGGCCTTCAGCGACTTGGGCGACTTGGTGTTGGACTGGCCAGCGGCAGCGGCGTTGGCCGCGTCGATCACCTCGCGCAGGTACTGGGCGAGGTCGTTGTTCGTGGCGCGGTGGCCCTCCGAGACGATGATCTTGCTCAGTGCCTCGTACATCTCGTGCGCGTCGGCGAAGCGATCCTCCGGCAGTCGCGACAGCGTGCGCAGGATGAAGCCCTCGAGGTCTTCGCTGATCTCCTTCCGGTAGGGGCGCGGGCTCGGCACCTCGGCGCGACGCACGCGGTGGAGGGTCTCGTCGCGCGAGGCCGCCTTGAAGAGGCGACGCCCGGTGAGGATCTCGTAGAGCATCGTGCCCAGCGAGAAGAGGTCGGAGCGCCCGTCGAGGTGTCGCGACTCGGCCTGCTCGGGGGACATGTAGCTGTACTTGCCGCGGATCACGTTCTCGTTGCCACGCTGGATGGCAGCGCGGCTGATGCCGAAGTCGGTGAGCTTCACCTCGCCCGAGAAGCTGATGAGCACGTTCTGCGGGCTGATGTCGCAGTGGACGATGTTCATCGGCTCCCCGTCGCTGTCGTGGGCCGCGTGGGCGTAGGCCAGCGCCTTGAGCACCTCGCCGGCGATGAACAGGGCGAGGTTGATGGGGAAATCGCCGAGGGTGCGCGAGCGAGAGGCGAGCCGGGCGAGGTCGAGGCCGTGCACGTACTCCATCGCGATGTAGAGGTGCTCGTTCTCCTTGCCCAGCTCGAACACCTGGACGATGTTCACGTGGCTGAGCTCGGCGGCAATCCGCGCCTCGTTGGTGAACAGGTCGCGAAATTCCTCGTCTTTCGCCAGCGTGTCGAGGATGCGCTTGACCACGAGGATCTTCTCGAAGCCCATGGCCCCGTGCGAGCGGGCGCGGAACACCTCGGCCATGCCGCCCTGCGCGATGCGCTCGAGGAGCTGGTACTTGCCGAAGGCCTCCGGCGCGGGCGGGACGGTGGGCGGGTTGGACACGCGGTCCTCCGCCGCCCCGCTAACCGTCCGGCTTGTGGATCGGCCGCGCATCGTCTATGAGGGCGCCATGATCCTCGCCCTCCTGTTCGCCTGCGTCGACGACACCGCCGACACCTCGAAGGCCGCCGACTCCGGCGACTCCGGTGCCCCCGACACCCAAGAAACCGGCGACACGGGCGACTACCCCGGCGCCGAGGTCAACGGCGTCGTCACCGACCCCGACGGTACACCGCTCCCCGACTTCCGCGTCAACGTGTGCCGCAGCCTGTGCATGACGGCGCGCACCGGCGCCGACGGCAGCTACACCCTGGCCGGTCTCAGCCCCGAGGTGGCGAGCTACTACGTGCAGGGCGACGAGACCCTCGGCTACGCCACCCCGTACGCACCGATCACGTGGGTGGTCGACGACGTGGTGACCATCGACATCCAGCTCCTGCACCTCGGCGACACCGAGTACACCGACGGCGGCCCGAGCTACCACGTGGGCGACCTGGCCATCGCCTTCGCCGATGGCGACATGGCCGACATCTACGACGACCCCATCACCTACGTCACCGCCACCGAGGCGCCCGAGGGCTCGCGCCCGCCACTGGAAACCAGCGAGACGGTGCTCGCCGTGTACTACCTCGCCCCCTTCGAGGCCCACGGCAGCGCCACGATCGCGCCCTCGCTCACCTGGGGGCTGGCCGCCGGCAGTACCGTGAACGCCTGGTACGCGGCCGAGCCCATCGAGTCGGGCTGGGTACACGGGGGCGCCCTCACCGTCGACGAGGCCGGCACCGGCTACACCGGCACCGCCACCATCGAGGCCTTCACCACGGTGATGTTCACCGCGCCGTAGGCCCGGCGGCCAACGGGGCCGCCGGTGCTTAGTCTCCGCACGTGCCCGACACTCCCGATCTCCGCGCGCTGGTGGCGCGCCTGCGCCGCGACTGCCCGTGGGACCGCGCCCAGGACGAGGCCTCGATGCGGCCCTACCTCCTGGAGGAGTGCCACGAGGTGCTCGGGGCCCTCGACGAGGGCGATCCTGCCAAGCTCAAGGAGGAGCTGGGCGACCTGCTCTTCCAGGTGTACTTCCTCGCGCGACTCGCCGAGGAGCGGGGCGAGTTCTCCATCGAAGGCGTGGAGAGCGCCATCGTCGACAAGATGGTATCGCGACACCCCCACGTGTTCGCAACCGAGGCGCAGCCCGAGCCCGGCGGCATCGCCGCCTGGGAGCGTCGCAAGGCGCGCGCAGGACGGTCCCGCATCGACGGTGTTCCCGTCTCCCTCCCCGCCCTGGTGCGCGCCCACCGGGTTGCCGAGAAGGTCGCCGCCGTGGGTTTCGACTGGCCCGACATGCGCGGCGTGGTCGACAAGATCGACGAGGAGCGCCGCGAGCTTGCCGAGGCCCTCGCCTCGGGCGACAGCACCCGCGTGGCGCACGAGTACGGCGACTTGCTGCTCGCCGCGAGCAACCTGGGCCGCTGGGTGGGCGTGAGCGGCGAAGACGCGCTGCGCATGGCCAACGCGCGCTTCGAGAGGCGCTTCCGGGGCGTGGAAGCTCGCGCTGCCGCTCAGGGCGTCGACCCCGCCGAGGCGGGCATGGAGCGGCTGGAAGCCTGGTGGCAAGAGGCCAAGCGGGAGGAGGAATGATCGCGACCGTCCTCTTCTTGCTCTTCACCGTGGTCCCGGTGGTGGAGACCTACCTGATCATCGAGGTGGGCTCGCGACTCGGGGCGCTGGAGACGGTGGGTACCCTCGTGCTCGCCGGGCTCCTGGGCGCGTGGCTCGGCAAGCGCGCCGGCGGCACGGTGCTGCGCGAGATCTTCGAGGGCTTGCGCCGCGGCGAGCCCCCGGCGGTGAAGCTGGTGGAGGGCCTCCTCGCGCTCGTGGGCGCGGTGCTGCTCGTCACCCCGGGCTACCTCTCCGACGTCGTCGGCATCTTGCTCCTCTGGGCGCCGGTGCGTCGCTGGCTCGCGCCGCGAGTGAAAGACCTCGCGTGGGCGTACCTGTCGCGACGAGGATTCACCTTTGTCGGCGACGGTGCCGCCGGCCCCGCGATGCGCGCGCGGCAGGAGGCCGAGAAGAAGTTCGATCACCCAGTGGTCGAGTAGAGCCCCGCGGACTGGATCGCCGCGATGATCGGCCCGTCGGCCGGCGCCCAGCGGAAGCCGCCGAGCGCGTGAAGCTCCGCCCACTCCAGGCGGTCGTGCTCGGTGGCAACCGGCTCCTCCTTCGCCTCGCACCAGTAGCCGACGAGGTGGATGCGGCCGGTGATCCCCTCGCCCGCCAGCGCGCCGACCGTCACCCGGCAGCCGAGCTCCTCGGCGATCTCCCGCGCGAGGGCCTCGCGGTCATCCTCGCCCATCTCCACCTTGCCCCCGGGGAACTCCCAGGTACCCGCGTGTTCCATCAGGGGGCCCCGGCGCGCCACGAGCACGGTCGTCCCGCGGCGGATGCAGGCGCAGACGACGCGCACCGGCACGGCGGCTAGGGCGTGGTGGTGGCGGTGTCGGCTTCCTCGGTGTCGTCGCCCGCGCCGTTGGGGACGGGCCCGGTGACGTAGTACTCCACCACGATGTGGGCCTCGCGCACCGGGACGGTGCTGCCGTTGAACTGCACCTGCGCGTACTCCTCGACGTAGCTCCAGCCCTCGGTGTCGTCCTTGGTCACCTCGGCGCTGGTGCCGTCGGGGTTGGTCACCGTCACCGTCATGTCGCCTTCCTCGGTGGCGTCGGCGGCGTTGGTGAGCTGGAAGTTGGTGAGGATGCCGGTGGCGGCGAGGCCGAGCGACTCCATGACCGGCGCGTAGTCCGACAGGCAGATGTTCGCCTCGACGCCGGATAGTAGCTGGATGGCCTGCTGGTATCGCTTGCCGGGGACGGCCGTCTGGCAGCCCACCTCGGCGTCGGGACCGATGATGCCCGACATCACCACCTCGTCGTCGGTGCCGGCCTTCGCGTCCTTGAGCGAGCGAACGAGGTCGGGGACCGGCGTGAGATCGTCGTACTGGGTGTAGCAGTCCTCGCCGGTGGAGGAGGGTCCGAAGCGCCCACCGTCGGAGCAGTCGTTCTCGTCGGTGAGGTTGACGATCATCAGCATCGCGCCGTCGCGCACGAAGCCGTCGTTGAAGGTCTCGACCAGCGGCACGGAGACGGCGGCGATCGCCGCCTCCAGGCCCTTCTCCTGGTCGGACCCGCCCGTTCCCTGCACCACGTTCTCCTTGAACTGCTCGCCGTAGGTGCAGTCGCTGGGGTCGCCGTCGAGGCGGCACTCCGACGTGAGGTAGGGCGGGTTGCCGAGGAGCCGCCCCGCCATCTGGTTGGTGCTCTCCATGTCGGTGGTGATGACGCCGAGCTGGAAGTCCATGTCTTCCGTCTCGAGCTGGGTGAGGAAGTCTTCGGCCGCCGCCACCACCGCCGCCTGCTCCTCCTGCATCGACGTGGAGTCGTCGATCACCCAGAGGATGTCGACCATGTTGGACGGGGCCTGGTCGAACTCGTCGGTCTGGCGGATGCGGTTCAGGTTGCGGTCGTTTTCGCACCCGATGACGCACGGAACGAGCAGCAGCAGGGCACGGCGCATGAATTCACTCCGCCGTGAAATGTAGCGGATCTGCCCCGTGGCGTCGTCAACTGAGTGCGAAGCCGCCGGGCGCCTCAGGGCACCAGGGTGATCTCCGACATGCAGAGGTCGTCGTAGTCGGTGCCCTTCTTGGCCGAGGTGAAGCTCAGCTTGATGCTCGACGTGGTGCGCGGCGAGGCGAAGCTCAGCGGCAACTCCATCGGCAGGTCCTTCAGCGTGATCTCCTCGCTGGAACCGTCGGAGAAGCTCACCCTCGCGGTGGCGGCGCGATTGACCTGCTTGAAGAGGTCGGTGGAGAACCCGGCGCCGTTGCGGATCTTGAGCCCGCTGACCGAGGCGCTCTTCGCCAGCCGCAGCTCCACCCACTCGCCGGTGCCGTCGGACTTCTTGTTCCCCTCGCACCACATCGAGTCGGAGATGCCGTCGACGAGGTTGCTCGCGTTGTAGTTGCCGTCGGTGTCGGCGGGAGCGGTGCTCGACGCCGTGGCGCTGCTCACGGAGGCGCCGCCGTCGAAGAACTTCACCTCGGCGATCGCGGTGTCGACCCCCTTGCCCGGGTAGACACCCTTCACGCGCAGCTTGAGCGTCGAAGTGGACTTCGGCGCCTTCAAGGTGATGAGCTGCGGAGCCTGCTCGTCGGCGAGGGTGTGCTCCTCGGTGCTGCCGTCGGCGAACTCGAGCACGATGTTCTTGGGACGGTTGTAGTGGCCCCAGTACTCGGTGTTGTACCAGTTGCCCCCCCACACCTGCACCTGCGAGATCGACTTGTCGCCGCCGAACTCGAAGAGCACCCAGGCCCCGAGGCCGGCGCCGTCGTCGCCCTCCACCCAGGCGGTGGACTGCTTGCCGTCGCCCAGCTTCGAGGCGTCGTAGGCGGCGGTGTCGGTGTTCGCGGCGGTGGACGAGGCGGTCCACGCGGTGACCTTGACCGGGCCGGCGAGGGCGAGCGTGGCGAGAATCAGCATCATCGTGGACGATCCCTAGAAGTTGGAGGTGACGGAAACGCGGGCGCCCTCGAAGCCGGGCAGCGAGCGGCACTGGCCCCCGGCGCAGCGGATGCCCGCCCGGTAGGCGCCGTAGAAGGCCTTGAGCGTGGTGGCGGTGCTCGGCATCCACTGCAGCTCGCCGGCGGCGTACAGCTCGTCGGTGAGGTTGCCGGTGCTGTTGATCAGCGGGTTGTCGGAGTAGTCGGTGTAGAGGATCAGCGCCCAGGGCGCGCCGACCTTCAGCGCGAGGGCGTTGCTGAGGTCGAGGTAGTCGGCCTGCTGGATGGGGTTCTCGCCCCAGTGGTAGGCCAGCACCGAGGGCGCAAATTCCAGCGACAGCGAGTGCCCCAGCGGCACCGTCACCGCCGCGTCGAGGTGCGCGGTAGTGTCGCCCGCGTTGCTGGCCGGGGCAGCGTCACGCAGGTCTACGCGGTAGCCGCCGTTGACCAGGGCGTGGAACTCGCCCTTGATGACCACGGCACCGCCCACGCCGTGCACGATGGTCTCCGGCGCGTCGTTGAAGTGGACGCCGCCGAGGTCTTCGTCGCGGAAGGCCGCCGCCGACAGGTAGGGGGTGACGATGGCGCCGTTCTTGCCGACGTTGACGTCGACCCGGACGCGGCCACCCTTGATGTCGTTGCTGTTGACGGCGGCCGAGCTGTCCTCGGTGATCACCCGCTCGTACTCGAGCGAGGGGCCGGTCGACAGCTCGTAGCCGTGGATGGCCGAGAAGGCGTTGACGTGCTCGGTGTCGCGACTGATCTTGCCCTCGACGAGCACGATCGCCATCCCTGGGTAGGCGCTCAGCGAGGCGTAGGCGGCGTAGCCGGGCGAGTCGGACACCGACGGGTCGTAGGCGAAGTAGTCGCCCTCCAGGCCCACGTCGAAGGGGCCGAGGCTCGACATCTCCAGCGTGCCGCCCACGATCCCCGCGTCCACCGGCTGCCCGTAGCCGGCCCAGCCGTCGCCGGTGGGATCGGCGCCCTCCACCAGCTGGAACGCCGTCGCGTGTACCCCCGCGTGGACCCGCCCGTACACGTCGGCCCGAACCCCGTGCACCACGTGCGCGTAGTCGGGCACCATCGACACGTTCGGATTCTCCAGCCGGAGCTGCTGCGGGTTGGTCGTGGCCTCGACCAGCCGCAGCTCGAAAGTACCCGATGAAAGCCCCACGTTCACGCCGCGCAGCGACGTGTCGAGGTCGATGTCGGTGTTCTTCACCACGTTGAGCGCGTAGCCGCGGCCGAAGGCGGCGTAGCTGTCGCCCACCGTCCAGTCGATGCCCCCGGATCGGCCCTGCAGCCAGACCTTCTCGAGGTTGAACCACCAGTTGGGATGGAAACTCATCATCCCGTCGGTGTAGAGGTCGCGCTCGTAGGTGAGCACGCCGTCGAGCTTGTAGGCGTTGGAGAAGAGCGCCACCGCGTCGAGCTGCGCGCCGAGGGTGAGCGCCGAGTTGCCGCCCACCACCTGCAGGCGCTGCACCGCCTCCTGGTAGTCGAGGACGGGGTTGTCCTCGAAGCCGGCGAGGCGGTCGTCGACGGTGTAGTAGCGGAAGCGGAACTCCTCCAGCCCGTGCGTGGCGCCGCCGGCGAGGTCGTAGGGGCGCACCGGGGTCGACACCGTCACCGTGTCGCCCAGGTCGAGGGCCTCGCCCAGCACGGGCGCGACGTCTTCCGTCGCGAGCGGATCGTCGACCAGCTCCATCGACTACTTCGCCAGGAGCTCGACGATCTCGGCCTTCAGCGTGACCTCGTCGCCCGGGTTGTAGCCGGAGTGGACCTTGGCCACGCTGCCGTCCTTCGCCACCAGGACGTTGAAGGGAAGCGTCTTGGCCGGGTTGTACTGCGACACCACCGTGGTCGTGGGGTCGCGGAGGATGGTGTAGGTCAATCCCTTGGACTTCACCAGCGGCTTCACGGCGGCGTCGAGCTTGGCGTCGTCGGCGCTGATGCCGAGGATGACCAGTCCCCTGGAGCCGAGCTCGGTGTGCATGGCCTGGAGGTGCGGCATCTCCACCTGGCAGGGGCCACACCAGGTGGCCCAGAAGTTCACCAGCACCACCTTCCCCCGGTACTGCGACAGCGTGTGCGAGGTTCCGTTGAGGTCGCGCAACGAGAAGTCGGTGGCGGCGCCCGCGTGAGCCACCACGGGCACGGCGGCGAGCATGAACGCGAGGGCAAGAGCGAGGAAGGATCGCATGGGGCTCCCGGGGCGCCGGTATAGCAGAGACGGGCCAGGGTCGGGCATCTTCGTCACGGTTCGCAACCAAAGCTTTGCGCGGGAGGGTTAGCAGCGGGGCCCATGCGATCCCGCGTCCTCGTCGTCGACGACGAGCCTTCCATCCGAACTGTGCTCAAGGCGCACCTGTCGCGCGACGGGCACGAGGTGAGCGTGGCGGGCGACGGCGCCGCGGGCGTGGCCCACCTCGGCGCCCACCCGGTCGACCTCGTCATCACCGACCTCAAGATGCCGGGGATGGACGGCATGGAGCTGCTCGCCTGGTGCATCCGCGAGCAACCGGGCCTGCCGGTGATCGTCATCACCGCCCACGGCACCGTCGACACGGCGGTGGAGGCGCTCAAGCTCGGGGCGCAGGACTTCATCAGCAAGCCCTTCGATCTCGAGGAGATCCGCGGCGCCGTCACCAAGGCGCTCGGCGTCGAGCGTGCCCGCCGTCGCGACCTGCTGGACGACACGATGGTGTCGCCCGAGGGCCGCTTCGACATCGTGGGGCGCACGCCCCTGATGCAGCGGGTGTACGAGCTGGTGGCCAAGGTGGCCGACTCCCCCACCACCGTGCTCGTCACCGGCGAGAGCGGCACCGGCAAGGAGCTGGTGGCCAAGGCGCTGCATCGCCAGTCGGCCCGTCGCGACGGGCCCTTCGTCACCGTCAACTGCGGCGCCATCCCGGAGAACTTGTTCGAGAGCGAGCTCTTCGGCCACGAGAAGGGCGCGTTCACCGGCGCCGCGTCGGCGAAGCCCGGCAAGTTCGAACTGGCCGACGGGGGCACGCTGTTCCTCGACGAGGTGAGCGAGCTGGGTCGCGACATGCAGGTAAAGCTGCTCCGCGCCCTCCAGGAACGGGTGATCGAGCGCGTGGGCGGCACGCGACCGGTGAAGGTCGACGTGCGCGTCATCGCCGCCACCAACGTCGACCTCGGCGCCAAGGTGCAGATCGGCGAGTTCCGCGAAGACCTCTACTACCGGCTCAACGTGGTGCCGATCCGGCTCCCGCCCCTGCGCGAGCGCCGGGAAGACATCCCCTTGCTCGTCAAGCACTTCCTCCAGCGCTTCAACGAGCGGCTCGGCAAGCAAGTGCGCGACGTGTCGCCCGAGGTGTTGTCGCGACTGCTCGAGTGGCACTGGCCGGGGAACATCCGCGAGCTGGAAAACACCATCGAGCGCGGGGTGCTGCTCGGCGACGGTGGCGAGCTCGGCAACGACGCCTTCCCCGTGGCGATGAGCGCCGCGCCCGAGCCCACCCCGTCCACCGCCCCCGACCTGCCCCCGGTCGAGCCCGGCGGGATCGGTCTCAAGGAGTTCGTGCGCGTCCACACCGCGCGGCTCGAGCGCGACCTCATCTTGAAGAGCCTCGAGGCCGAGGGCGGCAACGTCACCCGGACGGCGCGGCGACTCGACATCAGTCGCAAGGCGCTGCAGCTCAAGATGAAGGAGTACGGGCTGCGAGACAACGATGACGAGTGACCACGTCGTCGCCTTGCAGATCTACTACGAGGACACCGACCTCTCCGGGGCTGTCTACCACGCCAACTACCTGCGCTATTTCGAGCGAGCGCGCGAGCACCTCCTGGGCCCGGCCGAGCTGGTGCGCCTGTGGAAAGACGAGGGCATCGGCTTCGTGGTGTACCGCTGCGAGCTGTCCTTCCGCGAACCCGCCGGCCTCGGCGACCACCTGGAAGTGCGCACCCGCGTGAAGATGGAGTCCGACTACCGGGCGGTGTTCCACCAGTCGGTGTGGCGGCCCGGCGCCAGACAAGCCATGGTCGAAGGCACCGTCCAGCTCGTGTGCGTCAACCGCGACAACAAGCTGGCTCCCCTCCCCGCCACCGTCCGCGAGCGCATTCGCGACAGCGAGCTCTGATGTTCCCCACCTGCCTCACCCCGCACATGCTCGCCCTCGACGTGGAGCGAGGACTGCCCCGGGCCGAGCCGCGGCCACTCTACGCTGCGCCGGCCGAGTGCATCGACCCGGCGCAACTGGCGCGCCAGGAGCAAGTGAGCGGCAGCTTCGACCAGGAAATCAGCACCGACCACTTTCTCGTGGTTTACGACGCCAGCAACGCTGCCCTCGACGAGGCCACGCTCGACGTGGTGACCGGTGCGCTGGAACGGTCGTGGACGGTGATGGTCGACGAGCACGGCTGGGCGGCGCCGAGCCAGACCGAGTCCTGCCTGATCACGGTCTTGCTGGGCGACCTCTCGGGCGGCAGCTCGGGCACCGGCGGCTGGACCAATGTCAACGAGGAGGGGGGCGTGCCCTTCATCGTGCTCAACACCGACTGGTTTGCCGACGGCGACGACTGGATCCAGTCGCTCATCGCCCACGAGTTCAACCACGCCTCGCAGTTCGACTACAACGTGTTCTGGGACGAGCAGGACTGGTGGTACTGGGAGAGCACGGCCGAGTGGAGCTTCGAGCTTCCCTACCCCGACGCGAACACCTGGACCTACAGCCTGTGGAGTTACTTCGACGCGCCCTACCTCGCCCTCGACAGCGACACCGGGTACGTGAACTACGGGCATTTCACCTTCAATACCTACCTGTCGGAGCAGGTCGACCCGGCGGCGCCCCGGCTGGCCTGGGAGGCCGCCACCGCAGACACCCACGTCGACGACGCGATCGTGGCCGCGCTCGGCACGCCGTTCGACGAGATCCTGGCCGGTTGGACCGCGCACGTGGCCTCGATGGACGTTGCGGAGGGCGACCTGTGGTTGGCGGTGATGTCGGACTTCGACACCGATCCGTACACCGCTCATGTCACGACGTACCCGTCGCAAGGTAGTGTAACCGGCAAGACCGCGCCGCAGGGCCGGGGACAGAACTTCTTCGAGCTGGCGAGCGACGAGCCGCGCGACCTCTGGTTCACCCTCGACGGCGCCGCCAGCGTCAAGGACGTGCCCACCGACTGGGCGATCACCGTGTCGACCGAGACCGCCGACGGGACGATCGGCCACGCCACCCACCTCGCCACCGACGGCTACGCCCGCGTGGCCATCGACGACCTCGGCGGCGCCGCCGTGGCCGCCTACGTGGGCGTCATCCCGCTCAACGACATCGGCGAGCGCGGTGCCAGCTACACCTGGAGCGTGGCCGAGCAACGCTCGGAAGGCGACGTGATGGCGGAGGAGCCGGCGGCGTGCGGTTGCCAGTCCGGCGCCGCACCGGCGGGGCTTGGGCTCCTGGTGGCCACCTTCGCCGCGAGGCGGCGGGCAGAGCGTAGCCTTAGGCTGTAGGCTGTAGGCTCTCAACGGCGCCGGGAGGGGGCCCAAAGGCTGGGAGGGGGCGCTACCGCCCCAGCACCTCTCCAAGCCCCTCCGCCTCGAACCCCTCCCCTAGCAGGGCGTCCAGCCCCGCGAACCACG
>VGRQ01000077.1 GCA_016875315.1 Deltaproteobacteria bacterium
GCGAGGAGCGCCCAGATACCTCGCTTGTAAACGGCGAGTCCCGCGGCGACCAGCCACGCCAGCAGGCACAGGCCCCCGAGGCGGCTCACCTCGGCCGGCACCGGGTGCAGGATTGACTGTCCGAGCGGCAAGAGCCACAGTTGCAGGTAGCGCGCCCACACCTCGGCCTGCGTCGTCACGTGGGCCAGCAAGGTGCGCGGCACCTCGGGCACCGGCCAGCCGCCGAGCCAGAGGCGCCCGCCAACGCCCACGACGACGACCAGCGCCACCGGCAGGTAGCGGCGCGCGTCGAGCAGGCGCCGGTTCCAGCCCGCCACCAGCGCCAGGTCGGCCAGGAGGGCGAGCACCGGGGTGACCACGGCGGTCTCCTTGGTGAAGAAGCCGGCGAGCATCGCCGCGTAGGCCAGCGCGCGATGCCGCGGCGAGGGGCTCCGCGCGTCGACCACCCAGGCGTGGAGCGCCAGGAGCGCGAGCAGGGTGACGAGCGCGTCGGAGCGCCCGCTGATGTAGCTCACGCCCTCGGTGGCCATCGGGTGCAATGCCCAGAGTGCCGCCCCGAGGCGCGCCCGCCCCGGGGACAGGACGAGGCCGAACAATCGCCACGCCAGCACCGCGTTCGCCGCGTGGATGGCGATGTTCAGCGCGTGGTAGCCGAGGGGATCGAGGTGGCCGAGCGTCCAGTTCAGCGCGTAGGTCACGAGGAGCAGGGCGCGCGCCGGGTTGTAGGCCCAGATGGTGTCGAGTCGCGACACGTCGTGGACGGCTGGGTTGGCCACGATCTCGATGAGGTCGTCGTACACGAAGGGGCCGCGCAGGGTGTTGGCCCAGGCGGCGAGCACCGCCACGACGAGGAACCAGGGGTAGGCGCGGATCATCGGCGACAGGCGTCCTCGTACAGCGCGCCGTAGGCGGCCGCCACGCGGGCGGGCGCGAGCTGCTGGGCCACGTAACGCCGGCCGCGGTCGACCATTGCCGTGGCCGCCGCCCGATCGTCCAGCAGCCGCCTGATCGCGCCGCGCAGGCCCTCCACGTCGCCATGTCGCGACAAGAGGCCGGCGCCGGCCTCGACGATCAGCTCCCCGCAGCCACAGTCGTCGCCCACCACCACCGGCGCCCCGGCGAGCAGGCCCTCGAAGGGCACCAGCCCGAAGACCTCGTCGCTCGACGGGTAGGCCACCACGTCGGCGTCGGCGAGGAGCGCGAGGCGCTCGCGCCCCTCCAGCGTGCCGGTGTAGACCACCCCGGGCGCGCCCGGGACGGTCATGCCACGCGCGGCGCCCGCCACCACCAGCGTGGCGGGGGCGAGGGCGCCGCCGGCGAAGGCGGCCACGAGGTGGTCTACCCCCTTCCGCGGGCTCACTTGTCCCAGGTAGGCGACGATCGGCCCGCCACCGAGGCCGCGCGCCGCCCGGAACTCGCCTCGCGGCGGCAGGCTCTCGAACTCCCCGAGATCAACCGGGTTCGGCACCCTGCCGATGCGCTCCGCCGGGACGCCGGCTGCCAGCAGGTGCCGCACCTCGGCCTTGCTCACCGCCACCACCCGGTCGGCGCGGCGGGGCACGTCGCCGTCGAAGAGCGTGTCCCACAGCACCTTGAGCCCCTGCTTCCTCTCGATGCGGGGGAGGGTGCCGTTCGGCGTGTGGACGACGGGGCGACCGGCGGCCCCGCGGAAGGCGAGCCAGTTCAGCAGGTGCCGATGGGCGTGGAGGTGGACCAGGTCGATGCCCTCGAGCGGGGGTCGCGACGTGGGGAGGTAGAGCTGGTGCCGCCACGCCAGCCGGTTGCTGGCCAGCCGGGTGACGATCACCTCGATGCCGTCGAGCTCGTAGCGGGCGGGCTGCCCGGACCGACGATCCGCGTCGAAGGCGTCGGTGGTCCACACCCGCACCTGCATCCCGGCGGCGACCTGGGCGCGAGCCAGCGCGTAGACCACCCGGGGCACGCCGCCGTAGGCCCAGGTGGGCGGGAAGCAGGGGGTGACGTGCAGGACGCGCATTGACCAGGGACCGTCTCCCGACTACCCTCTCCGGCCTCCGGAGACCGCATCATGCTCCTCGTCCTCGCCACGCTCGCGTCGCTCGTCGGGTGCGGCCCGAACTGCCGGTCGAGCTGCGAGCGCATTTACGGGTCTTCCGATGGCCAGTGCAACATCAACGTGATGGGTGCCGAGGGCGACGAGGGCGCGGCCGAGCTGATCGACGAGTGTAACGCAACTTGCGACGAGGCCATGCTCAAGGCGGGGACCGTCGGGACCTACGACCCCAACTCCAACGCCGACGAAGACGCGACCATCGTCAACGAGAAGCAGGCCGCGCTGTGGATGGACTGCGTCGAGGCCACGAGCTGCGAGAACCTCACCAAGGGCTACTGCCAGCCCCACTACTAGACCATGTTCCTCGTCCTATACCTACTGTCGGCGTGTACGCCGAGCTGCGAGCAGGTGTGCGAGAAGCTCGTCGCCTGCGACAATAACGGCACCGAGCGCATGCCCGAGGCCGAGTGTACCGAGTCCTGCCAGGAGCAGCAGGCGCTCTACGACGACTGGACCGACGTGCAGAAGCGCGACGCGCTCGACGCCGAGCTGAGCTGTCTCTACAATTCCACTTGCGTCGAGGTGGCGACCGGCAGGTGCTACGACGAGGACATCTGGGCCTTCTGACGGTACCGCGCCACCGCCGCCGTCACCCCGTCGCGCGCCTGCCAGATGCCCCCGAGCACCGCCACGCCCGTCGCCCCGGCGTCGCGGCAGGTGAGCACCCGCGGCGGCGTGACCCCCCCGAGCGCGATCAGCCCGTGTAGTCCCGAGGTGCCGATGGCCTCGCGCCCGTGGCGCGCCTCGAAGATCGGCGAGAGGATCACGTCGTCGGCGCCCTGCGCGAGCTTGCGGTGCGCCTCCTCCACCGAGTGGGCGCTCGCGCTCAGGCGGCCATCGAAGGCCCGCCGCCAGTGCGCCACGTCCATGTCGCTGGAGAGATGCAGGGCCCAGGCCTGGTCGAGGGCCCCCGGGATGCGCGCGTGCAGCACCACGCGGTCGTAGGGGATGCCCACCGGGAGCCCGGCCTCGCGCACCAGCACCTCGGCGCCGGCGGCGAGCGCAGCGTGGACCTTCTCCTCCAGCCCCGGCCCGCCCGCGGTGATGGCAATGATGCGCAAGCTAGCTGCCGATCACGCCGTCGAGGGGGCTGCTGGCGGAGGCGTAGAGCTTCCGGGGGATGCGACCGGCCTCGAAGGCGGCACGGCCACCCTCCACGCCCAGGCGCATCGCGGTGGCCATCTTCACCGGGTCTCTCGCGCTCGCGACGGCGGTGTTGAGCAGGACCGCGTCGACGCCCAGCTCCATCGCGAGCGCCACGTCGCTCGCGGTGCCCACGCCGGCATCGACGATCACCGGCACAGTGGCCTGCTCCAGGATGATGCGGAGGTTGTAGGGGTTGCGGATGCCGAGCCCGGAGCCGATGGGCGCGGCGAGCGGCATCACCGCTGCGCAGCCGATCTCGGCGAGGCGCTTGCACGCCACGGGATCGTCGCCGATGTAGGGCAACACCACGAAGCCCTCGCGCACCAGCGTGCGCGCCGCGTCGAGGGTGCCCTCGGTGCAGGGGAAGAGGGTGTCGGGGTCGCCGATGACCTCGAGCTTCACCCAGTTGGTTCCCAGCAGTTCCCGGGCAAGCTTCGCGGTGAGCACCGCGTCCTCGGCGGTGTAGCAGCCGGCGGTGTTCGGCAGCACGTGGATCTGCGCGCGGTCGATGAAGTCCATGATGTTCTGCCCCCTCGGGGCCGACAGGTCGACCCGCCGGATGGCGAGGGTGACCATCTGCGTGCCGGAAGCGAGGTGACAGGCCCGCATCGTGGCGAAGTCGGGGTACTTGCCCGTCCCGAGTACCAGTCGCGACGCGAACTCCTTGTCAGCGATCTTGAACATCGATCCTCTCCATGTGCAGGTAGGCCGTTCCCGCCTCGTACGCGAGGGTGCCGTGCATCGGTCGATCGGCGAACCACCGGGGTTCCGTGGGTACGAGGTCGATGGACACGTCGTCGCCCGCCCAGGACACGTCGACGGAGCCGGTGCCGTGGCCGCGCTGGCCGTTGATATCGACGGCGAAGGCGCTGTGCGCGGTGCCCTCGAAGCGCCGGCGCACGTCGGGCAGGCGCGGCGAGAACACCACCTCGGTGACGACCTCACCCTGCTGGGTAACCAGCGCCCGGTCGAGCTCTCCCTCCACGAAGTGGTAGAGCAGCGTCGCCACCGGGCTCTCCCGTTTCAACCACCCGTGTTCCACCACCTTCCAGTCCTCGTGGGCGTGGGTGGGCCAGGTGATGTCGCGACCGGGTCGCGTGAGCGAGAAGCCCGTCTCGTCGCCTTCCATCGACGCGTCGACCACGGCGAAGCCGCCTTGCACCTGCGCCAGCGCGTACACCTGCGGGGCGAGCCCGAGCAAGGGGACGATCTTGCGGCGTTGGCCGTCGATCTCCACCGCGATCCGGCCTCCGGCGCGGAAGAGGAAGAGGTCGAGCAGGGCCGCCACCGCCCGGCGGCTGTGACCCATGGTGTTGCCGTTGCGCGGGCGCGAGGCCTGGGTCGGCAGCGGGCCCCGGTAGTCGATCCGCGTGGGCGAACCAAGGCAGTTGGTGTACGACACCGAGAGGTCGATCTCGGTGCCCGAGGACCGATCGTCAACCGTCATCGCCGACGCCACGCGGCGTACCGGCACCTCGGCCGCCCAGGCGTACAGGCCGGGAATGTCGGTGGCCACGCACTGCTCGCGGTCGACGGTCGAGTCCTTGGCGATCCAGCGGGTGCCCTCGGTGGTCGTGATGCGCGCCAGCTCGTGCATGACGAAGTCGGGATGGTCGGACACCGCGACGATGTCGAGGTCGTAGCGGAGCCCGAATACCTGGAGCGCGGGCACGGGAAAGCGCACCCGGGGCGGCGTGAGGTAGGCGACGGGCTGGCCATCCACCAGGGCAGCGCCCATCCCCGGCTCGAGCGCATCGCGGGCGCTGGGTTCGAGCACCGGGCCACCCGGCATCACGTCGCGCAGGCCGCAGGCGAGCAGGAAGCCAAGCACGGCCGGCGCCTATCCCGCCGGGCCCGAGGGGACGCGCGCCGTTTCGGCGGGTATAGTGCCGGCGCCCAGGGCCCCCATGCTCCTCGTTATCCTCGCTTTCCCAGCCTTTGCCGAAGAGACTTTCAGCGGCAAGTCCTTCTACTTCGGCGACATTCACAGCCACACGGGCGCCTCGGGCGACGCTGGCGCTTCCGACCTCGGCAGTTGCAGCTCGGGCGCTTGCGGCGCGGTGGCCAGCTACATCGACACGGCGCTCGCCAACCAGCTCGACTTCGTCGGCACCGTCGATCACATCAACAACTCCGGGGCCGGCGACCCCGACGCCGCCGCCTTCGACAGCGTGTTCCAGATGGTCAACGCCGCCGACCAGGCGGGGCTGGTCACGCTCCCCGGCGCCGAGATCTTCTTCGAGGTCGGCGGCGCGCAGCTCGGCCACAAGTCGTTGTTGATGTTTGGCGACCAGGACGCCCTCGCCACGGCCGGCTACAGCGACCTGCTCGGTTCCGACCCGCAGACCAACGAGGTGGCCGACTGCGCCGCCATCACCTCGTTCATGGACGGCCTCCAGGCCCGCTTCGGCCCGGCGCTGCTCATCCCGCACCATCCCGGCGTGAAGAAGCCGATGCCTACCGACTGGGCCTGTCACGACCTCGCCTGGGGGCCCGCGGTGGAGGCCTGGTCGGAACACGGCAGCTCCATGGACGCCTCGTGGACCTGGGACCCGCCCTGGTCGGGCTGGGCCGACAGTGGCTCGGTGCTCAGCGCGCTCGAGTCGGGCCTGGCGCTCGGCGTGGCCGGCGGCACCGACAACCACGACACCCACCCCGGCCAGGTGTGCGGCCTGGACAGCATCCGCACCGAGCACTGGTACTCGGGCGCGCTCACCGCCGTGGTGCTCGACGAGGGCGCGAGCTTCGATCGCAACGCGATCTACGAGGCCTTCGTCAACCGCAAGACCTACCTCACCACCGGTCCCCAGCTGCCGGTACGCGCGCAGTTCGACGTCGCGAGCGGCGCCTCGCTCAACATGGGCGACGCGCTCGATACCTACACGGCGGCCGAAGGCGACATCGTCGTCACCATCACCTTCCCCGCCGAGCGCGACACCGAGGTGATCGAGGTGATCGTCCACGGTGCCGCCGAGACTTACTGGGAGGCCACGCGCGTGGCCGCGGGCGAGTACGCAGCCACGGTGCCCGCCGCCGAGATCAACGGCTTCCTCGTGCCCCACCTGGTGCTCGACGGCTCGCGATGGTGGGGCGAGGCCAGTTGCGACGACGGCTACGAGAACTACGGCGCGGGCGGCAGCGAGGATGGCCTCGAGCACGTGGTGCTGAGCCCCAGTTTCTTCGGCACCGTCACCCCGCCGGCCGACAAGGACGGCGACGGCTTCAGCCAGGAAGAGGGCGACTGCAACGACGACAACCCGGCGGTGTACCCGGGCGCGCCCGAGGACTGCGAGAGCCCGAAGGACGAGGACTGCGACGGCCTCGTCGAGGCCGATCCCGACTGCCTCGACACCGGCGACGGCGACGCCGATACCGACAGCGACACCGACACGGACACGGACAGCGACGGTGACACCGACACCGACACCGACACCGACACCGACACCGACGGCGACACCGCCGACACCGGCGAGGCGCCCGGCGACGACTGCGGGTGCGACGAGGGATCCGGCCTGCTCCTGCCCGCACTCGGCCTCCTCGCCTTCCGGCGCCGGGGTCGCCGATGATCCTCGCGCTCCTCGGCTGCGACCCCGCGGGCGACAGCGGCTCCGGCGGAGCGGGCGACGCGCTCGAGGTGCGCATCGTCGCCCCGGTCGCGGGCGAGCTCACCGACGAGTGCGCCGACGTGTGCTTCACCATCGAGGTGACCGAGAACGGCGCCCCGGCCACCGGCGCCGAGGTCGACGTGGAGCTTCGCGACTGGGGTTTCGCCTTCTTCGACATGCTCACGCGCGACGATGGCCTCGCGAGCTACTGCACCTACGGCATCCCCGCCGGCACGCACGAGTTCGTGGCCGTGGCCACCCACGAGAAGCTGCCCGGCGAGGTCTTCACCGCCGAGGGCTCGCTCACCGTGGCGCCCTTCGGCCACGCCATGGGCTTCGACCGCTCCACCGAGATCATCGAGGAGCTACCCTACATCCCCAAGTTCCAGGACTACCCCGGCAACCCCGTGCTCCCACCCACCGGCGACGAGGCCGACTTCGACGCCGTGGGCACAATCCTCCCCACGGTGGCCACCGACGGCACGGGGTACTTCATGTGGTACGCCGGCCAGCAGATCCTCGGCGAGGACTACCTCATCGGCGCGGCGGCGAGTGACGACGGCTTTGCCTGGGAGCGCCTCGGCCTCGGCGAGCCCGGCGTCCCGAGCGGCATCGAGGGCGACTGGAAGTACCTCTCCACCAACTCGCCCTTCCTGATGCTCGATGGCGACGAGTGGCGGCTCTACTACACCGGTCGCCGCGAGGAGTCCGGCAACCTGAGCATCGGCCTCGCCACGTCGACCGAGTACGCGGCGCAGCACGGTTCCGCCGGTAGCGCCTACAAGCTCTCCGACCTGCCGCCGATCGAGAAGGGCGGCGAGAACCCGGTGCTCGACCACATCGACGCCGAGGAGCTCTGGGGTGGCGACGCGGTGGCTCACCCCTCGGTGGTGAAGAACCCGCAGGGATTCTACGAGATGTGGTACTCCACGGGGCGGCACCGCGTGGGCTACGCGCTCTCGCCCGACGGCCTCGACTGGACCCACTACTGCAACAACCCGGTGTTGCTCGGCGAGAGCGAGGCGGGGAACTGGGAGCTTGGTCGCGTGAAGTCCACCGAGGTGGCGATGCTCGGCGACTACTACCTGATGGCCTACACCGGCGGCGACACCGGCTACTTCCAGGTGGGGTGGGCGATGAGCCTCGACGGCATCCACTGGACCAAGGCGGAGAACCCGGTGCTCGCGCCCGACGCCGAGTCGAGCTGGAAGAACCAGAGCACCATCGGCGCCAGCCTGATGGTCGACGAGGCGAAAGGCCTGCTGCGAACCTGGTACTCCGGCACCTACACCGGCGGGGGCAACGCCGGCAGCGCCGTCGGCTACGCCGAGGCCGAACTCCCCACGTCCCTCCCCTGAGATGCTGATGCTCACCTTCTTGCTCGGCTGCCCGGAAGAGGACGCGCCCGACTACACCGAGGCGCCCGGGGCCGTTCCCTACAGCATCGAGCAGGTGGCAGCGGGGAACATCCCAGATTTCGACCGGCCTTTCCGCTCCGAGGTGTCGTCGGCCGATGGCTACACCTACCTGATGGAAGCGCCCCCCGAGTCGGGCACCGGCTCGCTGGGCTGGCGCTACTTGCTCGACACCTACGTTTTCCCCGAGGGCACCTGGTGCGTGGATGGCACCATCGATGAAGACGGCATCTGCCGCGGCACCGAGTGGGCGAGCGGCCGCATCGACACCGAGAAACCCACCGCCAACTTCTGCGGCGACGACGAGAACGGGCGGCTGTTCCTCGTGAAAGACCAGGGCGACCGCATCGAGGTGGTCGACACCGCGCTCGAGGGCGACATGCCCTACACCTTCAACGTCGCGGCGCAGACCATCGCGCTGCCCGCCGATCTCACCGAGCGGGGCAAGCACATCGGCCCCTGCGTGTATACCGGCAATGGCGACGAGCTGTTGCTCACCGCGCGCGACGGCAGCGAGTCGAGCGGCCTCGCGGTGGTCACCGCCTCGGAGCGCGACGCCGTCACCCTGCGGACCATGGACGTGGCCCTCGGCGTCACCAGGGCCTTCGCGATGGACGACGGCCTCACCGCCGTGCTGCTCGACGACACCGGCACGCTCGTGGGCGTGGACATTGCCCACCTCGAGGTGCGCTGGACGGCCACCGCCGAGAGCGCGATCGTCCACGCCGACGGCGACATCGATCACGACCGCGTCTACGTGGCCCTCGGCAGCGCGGGCGCCGCCATCCTCGACACCACCGCCGCCGACCAGGGCCTCGACCCGGTGGAGATCGACGGCGACGTGTACTGGGCCTACGCCGACCGCTTCCGCGGCACCGCGTGGTTCGTCGGCGAGGCCAGCGACGGCGCGTGGACGGCGTGGCTCTGGCAGGGCGGCAAGATCGTCGACAGCTACGCGATCGAGGGCACGGTGGTCGACGTGGCCCGCCCGGGGACGATGGGCGACCTCGCCGTGTTCGCCGAGGGCGAGTCGGGTCTCGACTACGTGGTGCTCGGCGAGCGGCCCGAGGCGAAGGAAGAACGCCCGCCCTTGCAGATCTTCCTCTTCACCACCATCGAGGAGCCCTCCGACGCCGCGCTCGAAGACCCCTGCGCCGGCGAGGGCAGCACCTTCGAGCACGAGCTGGCGCTGGTGAAGGCCAACGCCAGCGTGCTCCAGTCGCTCGGGGTGCCGGTGGCCATGGCCATCTCCGACAACTTCGCGGAGAAGTCGGAGACTTGCGGCGTGGCCGGCGAGATCTACCCGTGGCTGCAAGACGAGGCCGGCTTCGAGCTCGGCGTGATGCTGCACAACCGGCCTTGCTACCACTGCTCCTCTTCCGACGCGGGGCCGAACGACAGCGGGTTTACCAGCAACCCCGACTACTGCGGCGCCGACGACCCGAACTACATCGCCGCCGGCTCCTCGGCGGCCTGTTTCCCCGACGACCCGGAGTACTGCTCGCTGGGCGACTGGGACTGCTACTACGCCTTCCTCCAGCCCCGCGCCGAGATCGCCGACCGCAACATCCCCGGCGGCGCCAACTTCATCGTGGGCGCCGACCGCCACGGCATGTGGGAGTACGACTGGCTCAAGTTCTACCAGGAGGTGGAGCGCGAGTCGCAGGGGCGCACCGGCTTCCCGATGACGCTGTTCGCGGGCACCTGGGCCTACAACAACATCGACTACGACGACCCCCGCGGCAAGAACCCCACGCCGTGGCGCGCCGAGGACCGCGCCGCCACCTGGCACCCCAACGACGTGGACGCCTGGGCCCAGGAGAGCGTCTACTCCTCGCTGCTCTACCTGCCCGGCATCAACAGCGCGGCGATCAAGATCGGCGAGCAGCAGGGCACCGGCACCTACATGGCCGACTTCTTCGATCTCGGCGTGCAGCAGCTCTACGACGACAGCGACTTCGAGGTGCTGTGGCAGATGCTGCGGCAGTCGGTGCGCTACCGCCAGGACGCGCGGCTGAACACCTGGTACTTCCACGTGCACGACAACGGGCTCATCAACCTCGCCGACGCCGAGGGCAACGACGTGCAGCTCGTCCGCGACGACGGCAGCACCTACACGCCCCGGATGCTGCTGGAAGACTTCATCGCCCGCATCAACGATCGCTACGTGGAGTCCGGCGAGGTGGCCTGGGCCTACCCGAGCGAGATCCTCGCGCAAGACGGCGACTAGGCGCCGGGCCGACCCCGGCGAGATCCTCGGCTAGGACGCAGAGTGAGCGCGCGCGCCAGCGCCCCGGCCCCGACCAGCCAAGCGGCGCCGCTGCCGTCGCAACCACACGGTGGCTCCTCAGTGACGGGAGGCTCCGCGTCGAGCAAGCTGCCGTCGGCCTTGACCCTCGCGGTGGCGAGCGTGTGGTCGAGGGTGCCCCGAGCCTCGCCCCAGGCCAGCAGGAAGCCGCCGTCGATGGGGACGGCGGCCACGCGGTCGATGGCGGCGTTGTCGAAGGCCACGGTCTTCGCCTCGCCGAGCACCCCGCCATTGAACGGTGCCACCAGGAGACGGTGCGCCTCGCCGCTCACCTCCAACCAGGCGAGCGAGAGCGCGTCGCCGCTGGCGAGCAGCGTGGGCCGCCACGCCTCGGTGTCGCGGTCGAGGTAGGCGGGCGTGGTCCAGGTGTTGCCACTGTCGCCGCTCTGGGCGTGGGCGAGCCGCCAGCCGCCCTCCTCCAGGTTGGCGCCCTGGCGGCTGGCCCAGGCGAGGTGGAGCAGGCCATCGCCGGTGCGCACCAGCGAGGGCCAGTACGAGTAGTCGGCGTCGGCGCTCACCCGCGCGAAATGCGGCGCGTCGGACTGCCCGCCGAGCATCACCCAGATGTCGCGGTTGTCGTTGGCCTCGAAGTAGTCCTCGGCGGGGATGGCGGCGAAGGCGCCGACCACGTCGTCGGGGGTCGACAGCAGCTCCACCTCGGCCGGGAGGTGGAAGCTGCCGGGACCGATCACCGGGGTCTGCACGCCGCTCGCGACGTGAATCCAGTCGGCGGGGGCGTCGGCGATGCCCACGAACTCGTCCCAGGACCAGAAGTGGGCCCGCCCGTCGGGGCCGTCCACCACCTCGGGGAGCGTGCTCGAGAACACGTCGCTGTCGATCACCGCGGGCACAGACCAGCTCTCCCCGTCGCCCTCGGAGGCCACCACCGTCCACGTGCCGAGCGCCTCGTCGTAGGCGCGCCAGCTCACGCGCAGGCCGGTGGGCGTGGCCAGCGCGCGGACCTCCTCGGGGGTGACGCCCTCGCCGAGCGGCACGTCGTCGGCATCGGTCCAGGTCTTGCCCTGGTCGTCGGAGTAGCGGTGGACGATGCCCTCGCCCTCGGAGGCGTCTTTGAGTCGCGACGCGAACAGGTGGACGCGCCCGTTGGCATCGACGGCGAGATCGGGGTCGACCACCGAGCTTGCGGGCGTGGGCGGCGGCTCGGCCAGGACCGGGACGATCGGCCGACCCCGGGCCAGAGGCAGTTCCGCGCCCATCACGTAGGCGATGGTGGCAGCGATGTCTTGGAGCTCCCAGCCGCCGTCGACCACCACGCCCTGGGCGATCCCTGGCCCCCAGGCGAGCAAGAAACTCTCGCGACAGCCGGCGCAGCTGTCGGTGTGGCCGCGCCAGCGATCGTCGAGGTGACGCCCGTGGTCGGCGAAGATGAACACCGCGTCGTTGGCGCCCATCGCCGCCCCGGCCACGTAGCGCACGAGCTGGTCTTCCAGCGCGATGCTGCCCACGTAGCCGTCCCAGCGCTCGTTGTGGCCGTTCTTGTCGGCCTCGTGCAGGTTCAGCAGGATCACCTGCGCGCCCTGGGCGGCCACCCGCGCGAGCGAGCGGTCGACGAGGGCCTCGTCGTCGACCGTCGACTCCGACTCGCTGGGGTATTCCCGCGCGCCCACGGTGCCGAGGCCCGGGTAGACCGAGCGCCCCTGGGAGTCCATGAACACGGTGTTGCCATCGACGTAGCCGCCGTCGAGATCGAGGCCGCGCGCCATGCCGATCGCCTCGAACACCGTGGGACGGAGCGCGCGCTGGAGCCGCCGGCCGTCGTACCAGGGCAGGCCCGGCTGGGGCTCCCGCCGGCCCGAGAGCGCGCCGCGGTGGGCACCATCGGTCTGCGTGGAGTCGCGGTTGAGCAGGTTGTAGACGATGGCCCCCTGCGGCGCCATCGTGCCCATCAGCCACTCGAGGTTCTCGGTGCCGGCATCGACGCCCTCGCTGGCCCGGTGGCCATCCATCACGAAGATCCAGGCCCGGTCGGGCGCGGCGGCGGCGAGGGCGGCGAGCAGCAACATCCGCCCGCGCGTATAGCCGGAGAAGCGTGCTATGCGCTGGACCAGGATGTCGCGCGTTGTGCT